>NZ_JBHSGO010000021.1:0-828 GCF_042654485.1 Falsiporphyromonas endometrii
CCGACATGTCGATTCGGGTCATCATCGTCTCATCATCGAACAAGAACTCGGCCAACGCTTTGGCAAGCTCGGTCTTTCCAACACCCGTTGTACCCAGGAACAAAAATGAACCGATGGGCCTCTTGGGGTCCTGCAATCCGGCACGACTTCTTCTGACGGCATCACTGACGGCCTCTATCGCCTCGTCTTGTCCAACCACACGCTTGTGAATTTCCTGCTCCAGGTGAAGAAGTTTTTCCCGTTCACTTTGAAGCATTTTACTCACGGGAATTCCCGTCCAGCGAGATACGATATCCGCAATATCCTCTTCGTCCACCTCCTCCTTGATGACCGCATCGTTGCCTTGTNAATGGGCAATCTCATCCTCTTTGGCCTTGATGGTACCGTATCTGATCTCGGCAACTTTTCCGAAGTCGCCCTCGCGTTCGTAGCGTTCGGCTTGATATTTAAGCTCCTCCATATCAACTTTATTCTGCTGAATCTTGTTGATATAGTCCTTTTCACTTTGCCATTTGGCACGCATCTGTTGCTCCTCTTCCTTCAGTTCGGCAATCTCTTTGCCGAGCTGCTCAAGTTTGGGCTGATCGTTTTCCCTTTTGATTGCCTCTCGTTCGATCTCAAGCTGCCTGATTCTTCTGGTCACTTCATCAAGTTCTTCGGGAAGGGAGTCCATCTGCATTCTCAATCTTGCTGCAGATTCATCCATAAGGTCGATGGCCTTGTCGGGCAAAAAGCGGTCTGTGATATATCTGCTCGACAGTTTTACGGCCGCAATGATGGCATCGTCTTTGATACGGACCTTGTGGTGGTTTTCATATTTCTCTTTGA
>NZ_JBHSGO010000022.1:0-849 GCF_042654485.1 Falsiporphyromonas endometrii
CCGACATGTCGATTCGGGTCATCATCGTCTCATCATCGAACAAGAACTCGGCCAACGCTTTGGCAAGCTCGGTCTTTCCAACACCCGTTGTACCCAGGAACAAAAATGAACCGATGGGCCTCTTGGGATCCTGCAACCCGGCACGACTTCTTCTGACGGCATCACTGACGGCCTCTATCGCCTCGTCTTGTCCAACCACGCGCTTGTGAATTTCCCGCTCCAGGTGAAGAAGTTTTTCCCGTTCACTTTGAAGCATTTTACTCACGGGAATTCCCGTCCAGCGAGATACGATATCCGCAATATCCTCTTCGTCCACCTCCTCCTTGATGACCGCATCGTTGCCTTGTACTCGGGATAGCTCTTCTTGCAGATGGGCAATCTCATCCTCTTTGGCCTTGATGGTACCGTATCTGATCTCGGCAACTTTTCCGAAGTCGCCCTCGCGTTCGTAGCGTTCGGCTTGATATTTAAGCTCCTCCATATCAACTTTATTCTGCTGAATCTTGTCGATATAGTCCTTTTCACTTTGCCATTTGGCACGCATCTGTTGCTCCTCTTCCTTCAGTTCGGCAATCTCTTTGCCGAGCTGCTCAAGTTTGGGCTGATCGTTTTCCCTTTTGATTGCCTCTCGCTCGATCTCAAGCTGCCTGATTCTTCTGGTCACTTCATCAAGTTCTTCGGGAAGGGAGTCTATCTGCATTCTCAATCTTGCTGCAGATTCGTCCATAAGGTCGATGGCCTTGTCGGGCAAAAAGCGGTCTGTGATATATCTGCTCGACAGTTTTACGGCCGCAATGATGGCATCGTCTTTGATACGGACCTTGTGGTGGTTTTCATATTTCTCTTTGA
>NZ_JBHSGO010000023.1:0-5976 GCF_042654485.1 Falsiporphyromonas endometrii
TCTATTTCACCTATCTCGATTATGCTCCCGAGGTCAGACCGTTTATTTACAGCACCAATTGGGTGGAACGTTTTAACAGGCAGATCAAGAAAGCCGTCTCCTATAAGGCTGCTTTACCCTCCGTGGAATCGGCACTCTACCTGATCGGGCTTGTAGCTTTGAATGCAACTTATCTCCACAGGAAGATAGGGAATCTTTCGGTCGGATTGATTGAAATTGGAGAGTCCTCTTCGGGGGCTGCGAGCCCCCGGGCGGACGCCAATCCCCCCGGTGTTTTTCATGTCCGCCTGACAGATGAGAAAAACAATTAAATGAAATGATTAATTTTGACTCAAAGATAAACTTCAATTACACACTTTTAGGGATACTACCTTTGAATGTATGTGATACTCCCATGTTCTATCGACATTTTTGGGTTTATGAAGTCCAAGATTGATGTTATTCCAATAGTTTTATCGGACATCTATAACTTATGAAGTTATTTTGTATTGATTCATGCATCTGGTCAAGGAGTTGGCTGTGTGACTCCATTTGAGAAAATAATAAGCCAAAAGAAATCATAAGATTATCTGTATTTGTTTATCTATTCTCATCTTCCAAAATACTTTGGATTCTTAGTTAAGGATAGAAAATTATCATGCTCAAGCAACAAAGAAGTTACAAAAGCAAAATGTGTATACACCAGGAAACCTCGAAGGCCTCTGTATATGGTGTATACACTATAAAAACCGTGCTGTTCAATAATGGTATTAATACAAAACAAAAAACCACATGGGATTACCGATTTAATGTATTAACACCACAAAGCTAAAGATATTAATGAATAAGTCAAAATTTATACATTAAAACACAATCACCAGACTTATAATGCAATAGGATATGAAAAGAGGCTGATCAAGTATAAATACCGTCACAGCCTCTTTCAAACTTCAAACCGATAATCTTTTCAACCAAAAGATAGATCAGAAGAGATCCAATCAGAAAAGACATCTCTGTATTGGAATAAATAGATAGCACATCAATTATCTGGATTTTCGAAGACTACAAGACCGGTCCATGTACCTGTAATGGCATGGTTATTGTCATCCTTAAAATTGAATTTGAAAGTATAATTGTCTCCCGATTTGCTCCAACTTATATTTGTCTTTCCCTTACAGGATATAATCGTTTATTCCCGATATTACATCGTTCCATCTGGAGCCATAAACATGCAGATTGTCAATTGTTCTCAAGAGAGACATTTGTTCATCCTAGTGACATAAAATCATCCACCTTATTTCTTCTCATTTATAAAACTTTTAGAAGACACTTAGAATCTGAATTAGAAGGGTAGAATCTAAACTATGTATCTCAACTGCATAAAATCTCAACTAAGCTACTTTATTATACTCATTTTTGGAGTTTTATTGGACGACAAAAATTATTCATATGAAATAATAGAAGAGGCTGCGCCAAGTTTGAATTCAGACACAGCCTCATTAATGAAAAATTATACGTTATTTTATTATAGCATTATTTTCTCGGTTTTGCAGCCAACAATTATAATATAGAGTCCTTTTCTTAAATCTGAAATATTGATCGTATAGTTTCCATCAACTCCGCATTTTCCTTTTGTACATAGTTGTCCTTGTAGGTTGTAAATATAAAACGACTCATTGGGTCTGGCTCCTTTAATTGATAATTCTTTACTAAATATATTCACTATGATATCAATATCCTTTCCAAGGACCTCATCTGTAGGAAGTAATTCCCCTTTATAGTCTACAAAAAAGGCTTTTACTTCAGTGTCTTTCATAATCTCGAAAGAAACTTCTGGATAAATATTATTTCCATTAACATACAAAGCCTCTAATCCACAAAATTCATTCCTAGGATGGGCAACTACAGTGATTTGTTTACTCTTTCTCACATGTTTAAGATCATCATCTGTCATTCCCTTGATAGATATTGTACCATGCTCGTTGTTTAAAAGTTTGATAGAACAATATGCATTTTCCTTCTTTTCAAAAATAGCTTCTATATAGCTATCCCCAACTACATAAAACTCTTTATCATCATAAATATCAACTCCATTTACCTTTAATGTAATAAGTACATATCCTTTATTTTCTTCTGTAGCTACTTTTAGTTTAGTACCAATAGGAACATTTTTTAAGTCTGTGCATCCAATAAGTGAAACATTTCCTCCATCACTAACGCTAGATTCTACTTTGTATGTAGACTTCTTACCGTCATATGCATATAATACCTTTCCAATCTTTAGATATACATTCCAATATTTATTATTTGCAATTTCTACAATTCCAACAGGCAATGCATTTTGTTCATTTGAGTTTTCTAAGTTCTTAACTATAATCTTTCTGGGGTCCCAATATTCATAATTCATAGGTAATGAATTGAATAATTCTTGCATAGAAGATTTACTAATCATGTTTGAAGAGCAATTAAGATATGTCAATTCATTGCATGATTCAGGGAATGTCAATGCTTCTAATTTGTTGAATGAACAGTTAACCTGTTGCAAATTCTCACAATTTGAAAAGTCTATGTTTTTAAGTTTGTTATGACTACAATTTAGATTTATTAAACTTCTTGATTTGGTAAAATCAAGAAGTGACAAGTTTGAGTTTTGACACATAAGTCCTTGAAGATGAACACATGTTGTTATATCAAGGCTGTTAAGTGGATTTTCTGTAACATTTAGTTGTCGTAGATTTGGCACTTCAGATAAGTCAATTTCCTTAAGTTCATTTTTGCTTATTTCAATCCACTGAATATTTTTCAAATTTTTTAGTGATACACTTGTTAATTTATTTGTGTTACAATCAAGTTGTTCAAGAGTAGATAATGATTCCAGATCAAGCTTTGTAAGGTTATTGTTGTCAATATAAATATATTTAATCCTCGGGCAATTTGATATACTAAAATCATTTAATCCACAATGTCTACAATCAATAAATTCCAATGAACTACAATTTGTTGGGTTTAGTTCAGCAATTTTATTAAAGGAGCATTTAACCTCTTTTAGTTTTTTTAAGTTATCAATACTTATTTCCGTAAAATTATTATTTTCAACATCTAGAGATTCTAGATTTTCACAGTCTGAAAAGTCCAATACTGTTAATTTGTTTCTCCATGTACCTAACCAACTTAAAGATTTACAACCATCGAGATTTATAGACTCAATTTGATTTCTCCAACATCCCAACCATTCAAGTCGATCACACCCTGATAAGTTTAATATCTTAACTTTATTTTGTGCTAGGTTCAATTTCTTCAATGCCTTACAATCTCTAACATTAATATTAGTAAGTTCATTGTTATTACACATTAATTCTTGAAGATGATTACATTTTGATACATCAATATCTGTAACCTGAGAATCATAGCAATTGAATCCAAGAATGATTTCGGAACTAATGGTAATTTCTTTAGCAGTTACGATATATTTTTGTCCTATTTGTAAATCGTGCTTTTCTCCCGTCTTTTTTAATCCTGTGACTTCATATGGAGAATCTTCTTGAGGCAAAATAATATCAATCCACATTTCATCGCCAATTTCTTTATTAGTTGTGAATTTGATAATATCTTGTGCATTAGTTGTATTAAATAAACTTATTAAAACAAATAACACAAAAATACTACCACGAACAATTCTAGGCATTAATGCACTGGCATTCATCAATTCTTTTTTCTTCATCTTAGTGACATTTTTTGATGTGACAATTATTATACTGATTATTGTTTTTATATTAATAATTAATATTATTTCAATACTATTTTAGTAGATTTATTTCCTAATACTATAATATATGAACCAGGTTGCAGATCTAGTTTATTATGGCCGGCTACAGCAATAGCTTCATGCACAACGGTGCCATCAATATCATATACAATATATGGGATGTCAATACTTGTATAAATGAAAATAGATTGTTCATAAGAATATATCTTAGTTGAGGAACAAAAATTTTCAGTAGACTCGGGAAACCGTAAAATTGCTTCAATATTAATTATGCCATTTATACTTTTTTTCTGATCAGCCACAAGCTTATAAGTTTTACCAATATATTCAATCGGTTCATCATTAAGTTTCCAGCTAACTATCACCTTGTCATTTATTGGGTTTACAATAAATGTCAACTCTGTACCTTCTGATATCGTTCCACCACTCTCCACATCTTGAATGTTTGATTTATCCGTAGTGTTTTTGATTTTAATATCCCCGAGTTCCGGATTATTGACTCTAGCGTTAATTTTGAATTGTGTCTTTTGTTCCGCAATAAATTGTGCGACTATCTTTATGTTTTGATCAATATTTGGTATAATATAACTGCAATCTTTGTCTGAGAAGTCTCCGCTTTTTTCTTGATCATTTACAAGAAAGCATTTAAAAATATATCCTTCATTGGGAGTTGCTAAAATCTTCACAAATGATCCAGCATTAACAATGAAACTTGATGTGCGCATTTCATTATACACTTTACCATCAGGAGATTCATATAATTTGATTGCTCCAAAATCATCTTGTCCTTCAGCAATTACTGCTTGTACCGAGTACTTAGGAAGTTCTTTTTCAAATTCGACCTCTATGTTTTGAGTTCCATTTGGACTATCTATAATTAAGATATTTGAGTCGTTCTTTTGAATGACATTATTGATAAACCAATTCTTAACCTTATATCCTTTTTCAGGTATCGCAATGAATTTCAATTGTTTTGAATTTCCAAATGGATTACCTGTTTCTAATTCTGCCTCAGAATCCCCTATTTTATCAACCGAAAAAGCTTTTATCGATCCATTGCCCCCTCGAACACCGTAGTTAACAAGAGCATCGTATCTAATACATACTTTAATTGGTTTTCCTTCTGGTTTTAAAGAGATAGGAAAAGACGAGATTGTAATTTTGCCCTTACCCTCTTCTTCGTAATATGAGTCATAGATAGAAAGATTTTTGTTTCCAGAAGCTGATATTTCAATTTCATGTCCATCTTCTACATGGAGTTCTGAACTAAAGCTAACTTGATTACATAGGGTTTTATTAGAGGTTTTATCTTGTACTAAGATTTCATTAACCTTATACATTTCTATTGTTAAAGTTACAAATTTCTTGTTAAGTTCTTGATTATCATCGCTTATATTATCTTCAATTATTGTAAAATTTTTCCATGGCGCACTAGTACTATAATAGTTATCCTTACTTCCCTTAGGGACAACGAGAGTAATTGCTTTAATTTGTCCTTCAGTAAGAGTGTTTCTCCCCCAAAATGAAGGCATTCCTGTACTAGGGTTACTACCACCCGTAACAGATGAATTTTTTAAAACAATCTTTTTTATGTCATTAGAACCTCTAAAAATAGCTCCATACATAGAAGAAACGCAAAGAGGAAATGTGACTTCTTGAAGTCTTTCAAAATTATTCAAAGCTCTTTCAGGAAATTCTGCATTTTCTGAATTGTCAATTTTACTTAGTTCACTCATGTCTATGCGCATAAGAGATGAAGATAGTCTTCTACTGATGCTTCTAAAATCATTACTGTTCATTGTCCCAACCAGCTTTAGATTTTCTGTTCCCTCGGGAAACTGATTTTGACCAACTTGACCAGCTTGAACTTCAACAGTTGTCCACATTATTTTTTCACCATATGCAACTCTACTATATCCTTGAGTAAGTAGTAAAGATGATAGAATAAAAACAACTTTTAAAAAGATATTTTTCATATTCATATTGTATTATAATTTATAAATATAAAATACACGTTTCTAATTATTACATCTATATCAAATAGGTATATTATAAATAGCAATACTAATCAGTTTTATAATATTAAATAATCATAATTCCTTATAACCAATACTTCGGTAAATTTTTACCGAAAAATTAAAAGTTAAACAATAGAACTGACAAAAGTCGGTTCGAAAACACTAAAGAGATCATTGAAATGTTGTCAAAACGAATGGTTAAGCATGAAGAAA
>NZ_JBHSGO010000024.1:0-18983 GCF_042654485.1 Falsiporphyromonas endometrii
CCGTTTTGCTTGATCAGATCGACGAATCCGTTGCCCAAGAAAATGCTTTGCAAGAGGGAGAAGTCGAGTTCACACCCGAGATGGTTCGACATATCGCATCGGAACTGAAGAATTCGCTCGAGACGAGACCTGCACCCGCGACCAAAGAGGATAAAGCCCGGATGCGGCAGAAGAAAAGACAGGTAAAAGACCTGGAGGAGCACAGTCGCAAATTGCAGGAATATGACTCTCGCTTAGCTGCCATGGGGGAAAGAAACTCCATGTCCAAAACAGATCCGGATGCCACATTCATGCGCATGAAAGAGGATGCCATGAACAACGGTCAGACCAAACCCGGCTACAATCTGCAGATAGCGACCGAGAATCAGTTTATCACCCACTTCGATTTCTTTCACAATCCCACCGATACGCTCACCTTGATTCCTTTCCTTGATGGCTCTTTTTCAAGATTTCGTTTTCATCCTTCCACCGTTGTTGCAGATTCGGGCTATGGTTCCGAGGAGAATTATGATTACATGCATCAGGCGGATATAGAGGCCTATGTCAAGTATAATCGTTTTCATATCGAACAGAGACCTCGTTATCGTCCCAATCCGTTCAGTGGCGAAAACTTTTATTACAATGAGGCTCAAGACTATTACGTCTGTCCCATGGGGCAGCATCTTGAGCGTATAGGAACCCGGCACAAGAAAAGTCAAAGCGGTCACCTCTTAACCTACGCCGTATATCGTGCCCAAAGATGCGAAGGTTGTCCGCTGAGAGGATTGTGCTATCGATCCAAGCAACCTTGTCGGACGATTCTGATGGATCACAAACTGATGCATTACAAGCAAAGAGCAAGAGAGAGACTGACATCGCCCGAGGGGATCAGACATCGGGGCCGACGATGCATCGAACCCGAAGCGGTCTTTGGGCAGATCAAAGCCAATATGCATTACAGACGCTTTCGACATTTTGGTAAAGACATGATTACAATGGACTTTACCTTCCTTGCCATGGCCTTTAACATCAAGAAAATGGCTGCAAAGAGGCTGAAAACCAAGAAAAACGGAGGAAATTCGCCGGATAATACGCCATATAGGGCCTATTTATCTGTTTTAGGAGTTCCTGTGAGTCCAATGGTAGCTCCCATCCAAAAATTGGCTGCTTAAATTCAAAAAATGAGAGGTTGCTAAAAAAATAGAGGCTGAATCATTACGAATAATGACACAGCCCCTTTTTATTCAAAGTTTCATATGTATCCATCTACTAAGAGCCCCGTCGGTGATGTTAGGACTTAAAATATTCATATATGAATAGAGGAAAAGAATTGAGGATACCTATTGTCCCGTCTTTATTGTACTTTTCTATCTGGGCCTCAAAAATCTTGCTTTGTCCTATCGCCTCTTTGTTTATCGGTGGTGCTATTATGTCATTGCAAAGAAAGTTGGCTTTAGTGACATTCTGCTCTTTCAAATATTCCCAATTCTTTCGCAATACTTTTATATCCAATTTCTTGTCTATTAGCAGACCATAATAGCCATGATAATCAGTAAATTGATCGGCTATTTTTTTAAACTTCCCATGACAATCTGAGAGCGTTACCCGGTAAGTGAAGAAGTCTTTGTCGGGCATCTTCTTGGTGAATTTGAGCGATTCGACCATTGGATAATTGATATAAAGCTTACCCATATTAGTCTCTTCATCAAAGAATCGGAGCATTGCCTGTATCTTTTGGTTGTCTTCCTCGATAACTTCTTTGATATTTCTATTAGGTTGTCGCTTTAGTATATGGAATACATGCTGGAAGTCGTAGTCAAAGAAGAGAAAGATCTGATCAATATCTGAGGTTGTTTCGAGTTTTGCCAAATCACTATCGGGGTATAGGTCTCGCAAGAGGGAGATGATATCAGTGGCTCCTTCTATATCCTCGAAGTCTGCATATTCTCTACAAATGCGGTCATATAGGGCATAGATATTGCTGTTGAAAATATAAATAACCTCTTCATTGCCATGTGCAAAATACAAAGACTTGATGGTCTCGTATATTTTGGGCTCTGCTTTGGCGCCTTCAAATACGAATAATATCACGACTTGAATGCACCTCCTCTATAAAGTTTCTCAATGTTATGTCCGAAGCGCAGCTCCTTTTCTGTGCAATTTATCAGAGATTTGATTTGATTGTTGTTTAAGATAAAGTTGCAATCAGGTCGCAACAAATCATTGGTCATCAAATAGGTATTGTGAGATGAGAGGAATACTTGACAATCTTGGGCAAACAATCGTTTGCATACTTCAAAGGATAGCTTGAAATGATAGAAAGCATCAAACTCATCAACAAATACGAAAGAGGCTTTGTCAAGAAGCGTTAGCCAAAAATAGATGAGAATTAGAGACTGTGTGCCTGTAGAAATAATTTGGGAGAAGGGTATTTGTGCTGCTTCTATTTTGCAGTATAGCTGTTTGTCTCCGGCTTTAGGAGTCACAAAATCAAATCTTTGATCACTAACTTTTGCAATGAAATCTTGGAAGTCGTCAGTGAGTTTATGCTCAATGATATATTGTTCCATTTGAGTAGCTCCTGATTCTAAACCAATGTATTCATCGGCTTTCAAACTTCTAAACCATAGCATTGAGTTGACAAAGTTTTGCAGTTTGATGAGATAGTGCTGATTGCTCAAGGGAAAAGAGCTGAGCAGTAGATTAACGATCGAAAGGTTATTGGCACTATTCATGATACCCTCTTTTGAGTTGTCACTCATAGCAAACTCATTTATTATCCGAAACTCATCACTTGTCTTCTTAAAGACCTCCTGATTATTTATTAGCAGTTGCTCATCACAAAGATTGCCCTTTGCATCTTTTGAATACATGTAACCCACCTCATCAGATCCAAACTGAAACAGATATTCAAACTTTACCTGTTCCTCGGGATTACCGGCATACACAAAGTTTTGGTAATAGTCGGCTTGCTTCATCTTCTGGCTAAGATGATTCTCTATATCGAAGATGGCCAATGAGAAATTAGACTTTCCTGCTCCATTCGGGCCATAGATGATACCATTGTTGATAATACCATCTTTGACAGCCTTTTTGTTGAACTCATAATTGCTCGGATGAGAGAGATCCCACTCGATTTTGTCCTTAAAGCCACGAAAGTTTGTTACGGCAAATTTCTTAAGCATACCTACAGTCAATTAGTTATATGCAAAGATAAACATTTTGGTATAACGCCGTAAGAAAATTACGGAGCATGCCAACCTTTACCTTCATTTCCTATTATCTTTCGTCTGTCTTTTGCTTTTTCTTGGTTGGGGTTTTGAGGTTACTCTATATCTATGCCTCCTTTTAGGACAAATTCTCTTAGTAGGAGGGATGCGTCTCTTGCCACTTTGAAGGGTGGTATTTTCTTGCCTGTTATTTTTTCGAAGTATTGCTTTGCTTTGTCTCTGTCTATTGTCTTTTGGAGGTTTGTAAATCTGCTGTACTCGTCGAGGTTGTCTTCTGTGACGTGAGCGAGGAGTATCTTTTGCAGCATTTCTTTGTCTACCCCCAATGCTTCGTTGATTTTTTCGATTTGGTTTGCTTTGTTTTTGAGCTGATATTCGGTGATGTATTCTCTGAAGGACTTCCCTTTTTGTATCACCACATTTCCACTCTCTATGTCGTGTAGGAAGATATTGGCAAACTTTTGCTCTTCATTGCTAAGATAAGAGAATGAGCTATGCAGTTCGTTGAGGCTTTCTTTTAGCTCTTGTGGTGATATATTGGGCTGCTCCAGATTGCGAAGATACTTTTCGAACCTCGAATTCATATAGTCATTGTCAATCTTATCCGTATCTATCTCGGTCAAATATCCATCTATGTCGTAGGCTATATCTTCGTTTGGTGTCAAGCTTTGAGGTGCCAGCTCCTTGTATCTCTGAGCCATCTTAAGGTAATCGGGCTCTTCGAAATCTACTCGGATAACCTTGGGCGTCTCTTTGTCGTTGGGAAGGTCCAATTTTAGATAGTCCATTTCTGTTTCATATTGGGAAGCTGTGGTAAGGTCGCACTCTTCTTGCTGATCGTTGAGGCCTTGGTTGTCCAATATGATTTTGTCATCGCTATCGAAGGAATATTCTTGCTGTTGCCAATTGAATCCTTGTACTCTTGCCGCCTCGAGATGCTTGTTGAGCTTTCGGAATAGCTTGGCAAACTCCCCTTTCTCTGTGGGGTCGTCCGGCAATCTGTCCATATTGGGTATGCGTGCATGCTCAAACAGCTCTTCGATCTCCCTTTTGTATTGCTGTATCTTTTTGATGTTTTGGGGAAGTCTTTCGACAAACATATCCACTTTGCGGTCTCCCGAATAGTATTTGATGGCCGCCTCAATGTTTTTCTCCATAGTATGTGGCTTGCGGTAATACCTGATGACGCCAAAAGGTTTGTCCGGTCCGAAGAGTCTGTTGGTTCTTGAGAAGGCCTGAATAATGTTTTCGTATCTCAATATCTTGTCCAGATAGAGTGTATTGACCCATTTGGAGTCGAAGCCTGTGAGCATCTGATCCACTACGATAAGCAGGTCGAGCTGCTCCTCTTTTTGATATTCTATCCTTTCGTAAGGCTTTTTGTGTGAGAGCCTTGAAGAGATGTCTTTCTTAAACTTGTCGTGCGTAGGGATATCGAAGCTTTTGTCGTACCGCTCATTGTAGTCCTGTATGATTTCGAGCAGTCCGTTCTCTTTGTAGAGAGCCCCTTTGCCTTTGTCTTGCTCCTCATTGCCATTGTTGTCTATGTTGGAGTCGAAGAGGGCCGTCACCTTCAGTTGGGGATACTTCTCTTTGATAAGGCGGTAATATTTGATGGCTTCGGGGATCGAAGCGGTGGCAAAGATGGCATGAAACTTCCCCGCCATGCTAAGGGTCATCCAGTTGTCGAGGATATCTTTTGCCACCATCTCGCGATGTTCGGGCCTATCGTACTGTACCATCTTGATTTCATCTTCGATACCTCTCTGATAATTGCCCTCATCGTCTTTGATGCCCGCCATCGGTACGAGCGTCATATACTTTTGATAGATCTTCCTCTTCGAATGGTCCCGAAGAGCCTCCTCCACGGTATCTGCTTTGGCCTTTTCGAGGGCCACCGCTTGGCGAAGGTCTCTGTCTTTGTAGGTGAGACATTTGTAAGGGTCGAAGCCGAGCACATTGCCATCTCTGATACCGTCGGCAATGCTGTATCGGTGCAGCTCCTCTCCGAAGATGGTCGAAGTGGTCGAATCTTTCTTCTTATTTTCGTCGTAGATAGGTGTGCCGGTGAAGCCAAAAAAGACCGCATCGGGGAAGGTATTTTTGATGTTGATAAGCATATCTCCGAAGGTGCTTCGGTGGCACTCATCGACGATGAAGACGATACGCTTTTTGCGCATAGACTCTATATCCGATTTGTTGAGCCCTCCCTCATCTTCTTCGATACGGCTCATTTTCTGAATAGAGGTTACAATCAGGGTGTCCGAGGGGTTGGTGCTTTTGAGCTTGGTGATAAGCTGATGGGTGTTTTCGGTTGCCTGCACATCGTCACATTCATCTGCAAAGGCTCTGTATTCGTATAGCGATTGTGTGCCAAGCTCTACACGGTCCATCAAGAAGACCACCTTGTCGGCATCTTTGGAGTTGGCAATGAGTTGTGCCGACTTGAAGCTTGTCATCGTCTTGCCGCTGCCGGTGGTATGCCAGACATAGCCCCCTAATTGGTGCAATGGGTCGGCGCCTTTGTTTTCCCAGTCGATCTTAGAAACGGTGTCGGAGATCTTGTTGGCAGCATAGTATTGGTAGCTGCGCATCACTTTGAGGATGCCGTCCGAATCGTCTGCCACCGTATAAAAGCCAATCAGCTGATGTGCCATGGGGATATGCAGAAGGCTCGACACAATCTCTTTCCAATCATAGATAGGAAGGTTGTTGAAGTTGGCCCAATGGAAGTAGAAGTCTTTGTTGAAGCGACCACCCGGACCCGGATTGGCAAAGTAGACACAGTCTTCAGGGGTCATCGCCACAAAGACCTGAACAAGCGAGAAGAGACCGCTAAAGACCCCTTCGTGGGCATATTTCTCTATCTGGTTGTAGGCTTGACTGACAGGAATACCACTCTTTTTGAGCTCAATATGGATGACGGGCATACCATTGATAAGAAGCATCAGATCGCCACGACGGCTGTTGAGCATATCGTTATGGCCTTTGAAGATAGGTTGCTGAGCGATCTGATAGCGACTCTGACCGGCGGCAATCTCCATGCGGTCGTAGATCTTTAGACTTACCTCTTTGCCGTAGTGAAGCTTGTCATCTGCATTGTCACGGGTAATAGAGACTGTTTTGCCATTGATAAAGCCATTAAGCTTAAGAGGGGTCTTGAGTTGTGCTATCTGCTCAAGGATCTGAGCCATCTCACTATCCGTAAGAGGGCAATCGTTGAGACGATCGATGTCGCGGTTGTTGTCGAAGAGAATATCTGCCCAGTTGCGAAGAAGCTGAGACTCCGTATAATTCGTAAGTACGGTAGTATGCCAACCATTATGCTGAAGAGCATCTATTACAGCAGACTCAAACTGTGATTCCTTGTCAAATGTCATAGAGAATGAGAAATAAATAGATAATATCTGTTACAAAGTTACTACAAAAAAGTGGAATACGGAAGAATGAAGTAATAGAATTGATTTACAGAGGTTTCATTTAAGCTGCCGATTCTCTCCAACGCCACCACAATCCTTGCAAAAGCCAAATCAAGACGTCGCTACGTTACTTGTTCGTAACCACACCATATAAGTGACGAAATGGGTAAGAATGGTAAAACAAGACATTGTGATATAGTGAGTTACTGACAACTCACGCAATAAATCCGGTTACGGAAAAAGATTGCGCCGTTCCTCCGTGTTTTGCGTACCGACGAAGGATTCTTCACCGACTAATTTTGAACCTAAAAAAATTAAGGACGATGAAGAGTACATTTTCAGTTATCTACTACCTCAAACGTCAGGTAGTGAAAAAGGACGGGACAGTACCCGTCATGGGACGTATCACGGTGGACGGAAGCCAAACACAGTTCAGCTGCAAACTGACCGTCGATCCCAAGCTGTGGGACACCAAAGGAGGACGTGTCACGGGCAGAAGCACGGCTGCACTCGAAACGAACCGTATGCTCGACAAGATGCGCGTACGCATCAACAAGCACTATCAGGAAATCATGGAGCGTGACAACTTCGTCACTGCGGAAAAGGTGAAAAACGCCTTTCTCGGACTGGAACACCGCTACCACACGCTGTTGCAGGTGTTCCGGCAACACAACGAGGACTATGCCAAGCAGGTGGAGGCAGGCATGAAAGCCAAAGGCACGTTTAACAAGTACAAGATCGTTTACAAGCACCTGCAAGAGTTTCTCACCATCCGCTACCATGTGAAGGACATTGCCCTGAAAGAGCTTACACCCGCTTTCATTTCCGATTTTGAAATGTTCCTGCGCACGGACAAACACTGCTGCACCAATACCGTGTGGCTGTATGTCTGCCCGCTTCGGACGATGGTGTTCATCGCCATCAACAATGAGTGGCTCACGCGCGACCCGTTCCGTGAGTATGAAATCAAGAAGGAGGAAACGACCCGCAGCTTTCTGACGAAAGATGAAATCCGCCTGCTGATGGAAGGCAAGCTGAAGAATGCGAAGCAAGAACTGTATCGTGATTTATACCTATTCTGCGCCTTCACGGGCTTGTCGTTCGCCGATATGCGCAACCTGACGGAAGAGAATATCCGCACCTACTTTGATGAACACGAGTGGATAAACATCAACCGCCAGAAGACGGGTGTGGTGTCCAACATCCGTATGCTCGACATAGCGAAGCGCATCATCGACAAATACCGTGGGCTGTGCGGGGACGGCAGGATATTCCCCGTACCCCACTATAACACGTGCCTTGCCGGAATCCGGACCGTCGCCAAGCGTTGCGGTATCACCAAGCATATTACATGGCATCAAAGCCGCCATACGGCCGCCACGACGGTGTTCCTCTCCAACGGCGTACCTATCGAAACGGTCAGTTCCATGCTGGGACACAAGAGCATAAAGACAACGCAGATATACGCGAAAATAACCAAAGAGAAGCTCAATCAAGACATGGAGAACCTTGCCGCGAGATTGAACCAAATCGAGGAATTTGCAGGTTGCACCATCTAAAAAGAAAAGCCATGAAACGTGACACAATCATCATCGAGGACAAGGCAGTCAGCGTAACCGGTAACGACGTGTGGATGACCGCCACCGAAATAGCCGGATTGTTCCATACGACCGTCCCGGCAGTGAACGCCGCCATCAGAGCCGTCCGCAAGTCGGACGTGCTGAACGACTACGAGGTGTGCCGCTACATGCAGCTTGAAAACGGGCTGCACGCGGACGTGTACGCCCTTGAAATCATCATCCCGGTCGCTTTCAGGGTGAATACCTACAACACCCACCTGTTCCGCACATGGCTGGTGGGAAAGGCACTCTCACAAGAGAAACGGCAGACATACGTGATGTTCATACAGAACGGAAAAGCCGGGTATTGCTGATTGCACATACCCCATAAGACAAGTAAACGGGTAGCACCACAAAAGGTGTCACCCGTTTACTTTTTCATGAAACCGCCTCACTCCAGCGGCTTGCGGTAGTTCGCTTCCAGTACCCCGCGCAGCCCCGTTTCCGGGTAAAGCACCTTCCCTCCCAAAAGTATGAAGGGCAACACGCGGTTGTTGCGGTATTCCTGCAAGGTGCGCCGGCTCACACGGAGCAGTTCCGACACCTCGCCGTCCGTCAGGTAACGTTCCCCGTCCAGCGGAGGACGGTAGCTTTCCAGAAATGCGGACAGCCATTTCGAGCCTTTGCGCATATCCTGCACCACAGAGGCTATCGGCTCGTCTTCCATCGTAAAAACATCGTTGTTCTCGTTCATCATAACTTCGGATTCAGTGGGTGAATAAATCAAATCATCTGCCGTGCGGATAGAGCGTGCCGACAAGCGGTATCAGCCGCTTCACCTCCTCTGGCTTGTAATAGAACCTGCGGTTTATCTGCGAGTAGCCGATAAGCCGCCTGTCACGCAGCGTCTGCAACGTGCGCGGGCTTATTCTCAACTGCCCGCAGACCTCCTCGCCCGTGAGCCATCTTTCCATGCGCCCCGTGTCGCTTTTGCGCCTCAGGGCGGCGACCTTCTCCGAGAGTGCGCCGAATGCCGCCACCATCATCTCGAAAGTCTTTTTCTCGATAGATACTATTTCCATATTCATGTCATTTAGAGTTTGCCGCAAAGGTAACGAAACGGCATACAAGACGTATCGTTTTCCGCTGAAAGGCTGCCTGTTGCGCCGTTTGACCGGGTTACGGAGCCATCTTCCGCAAAAATCTTACGTGAGTCACGTAGTGAGTTGTTAAAGCCCCTTTTGTTTATTGCCGAATTTTGTCGCAGAAACAAAAAGAAAGGACTGAACATGAAAGTGATAACAATGGAAAGTTCCGCCTACAAGGAGATGATGGCGCAGATTGCGAACATCGCAGGGTACATCCGCGAGGCAAGGGACGAGAAGAAACGGAAGCGGGAAACCGAAGACAAGCTGCTTGACACGGCACAGGCGGCGAAGATGCTCAACGTGAGCAAGCGCACCATGCAGCGTATGCGCACCGACCACCGTATCGAGTATGTGGTGGTACGCGGAAGCTGCCGCTACCGCCTTTCCGAGATACTGCGGCTATTGGAGGACAACACAGTAAGGAACGAGGAAGGGACAATAGACACCCTGTTCCACAACCACACGCTGCGCACGGGCGGCAAACCAAAAGGAAGGAGGACATAGGTCATGGAACTGCTCACACGAAACAACTTCGAGGGCTGGATGCAGAAGCTGATGGAACGGCTCGACCGTCAGGACGAACTGCTGCTGGCGATGAAGGCTGAGGGGAAACAGCCCACTATCACGGAAAGCATCCGCCTTTTCGACAATCAGGATTTGTGCATGTTGCTCCAGATAAGCAAACGCACCCTCCAACGCTACCGCAGCGTAGGCGCATTGCCCTACAAGACGCTGGGCAAGAAGACCTATTACAGCGAGGAGGACGTGCTGACATTCCTTTCCAACCATATCAAGGACTTCAAAAAGGAAGATATAGCCTTCTACAAGGCTCGTATCCATAATTTCTTTCATAAATAACCCATTAAAACATTTTTCAGATGGCAAAGAAAAAAGACGAAAAGGACGTGCTGGTAGTCCGTGACGAGAAGACAGGCGAGATCAGCGTGGTAGCCGGGCTGAACGCGGACGGCACACCCAAGCGCACCCCCGCAAAAGCGGAGAACGCGCAGAGTTTCCTGCAATTCGACCGACATGGCGACGTGCTGGACAACTTCTTCAAGAACTTCTTCCGGCAGTGCAAGGAACCCAGCCGCTTCGGTTTCTACCGCATTGCGGCAGACCAAGCTGAAAATCTCTTAGAGGTGATGAAGCAACTGCTGAAAGACCCCGAAGCGAACAAGGAGCTGCTCGCCCCTCACAAGGTGGACACCTCCGACTATGAGAAGAAGGTGCAGGAAGAGATGGCAGCACAACAGACAGAGAAACAAGAACCTCAAAAACAGGAGAACATGGAACAACGGAAAGAACAGCAACAGGACAAATCCGAACAGATGCAGGGCAAACGTGGCTACCAGCCCATCGACGAGAGTAAAATCAACTGGCAGGAGCTGGAGGACAGATGGGGCGTAAAGCGGGACAACCTTGAAAAGTCCGGCGACCTTACGAAGATGCTCAACTATGGCAAGTCCGACTTGGTAAAGGTCAAACCGACCTTCGGCGGCGAATCATTCGAGCTGGACGCCCGCCTCTCCTTCAAGAAGGACGGTGAGGGAAACATCAGCCTCGTGCCGCACTTCATCCGCAAGGAGCAGAAGCTGGATGAGTACAAGGAACACAAATTCTCCGACAATGACCGGAAGAACCTCCGCGAAACGGGCAATCTCGGTAGGGTCGTGGACATTGTGGACAGGGAAACGGGCGAGATCATCCCCTCCTACATCAGCATCGACCGCAAGACGAATGAAATCACGGACATTCCGGCAAGCAGGGTGCGCATCCCGGAGCGCATCGGCAAGACGGAAATCACCACGCAGGAGCGGGACATGCTCCGCGCCGGACTGCCCGTACGCGACAAGCTCATCGAGCGCAACGACGGCAGAAAGTTCGTCACCACCCTGCAAGTGAACGTGGAGCAGCGCGGCGTGGAGTTCGTGCCGGGAACCGGCAAGTCGCCCCGTACCGCACAGACACAGGAAACCAAAGGCGACACATCGAAAAGTCAGGCGCAGGGCGGGGAAAATGCCGCACAGACCAAGAAGGAGCAACGCCGCAACACGTGGACGAACGAGGACGGCAGCATCCGCCCCATCAGCAAATGGAGCGGCGTGAGCTTCACCGACCAGCAGAAAGCCGACTATGTGGCGGGTAAAGCCGTGAAGCTGGAGAACGTGACCGACAAGCAGGGCTTCCATGCCACGATGTATATCAAGTTCAACCCGGAGAAGGGACGCCCGTACCGCTACGACACGAACCCTGACAATGCACAGCAGGTTGCTCCGTCCAACGAGAGCCGCACGCAGGTGGCGGTGAACAACGATGGCAAGACCAACGAGGCTACAAAGAATCTGAGAGAGCCGTTGCAGAAAGGTCAGACCAACCCGAAGGACGCCCGCCAGCAACAGCAGCAGGAGAAGCCGCAGAAGAAAACGGGCAAGGGCATGAAAATGTAATCCCGTGTCCGCCACTGAATCCAAAATAAAATCCAAAGTATCAACAAAAAAGAAGAAGACATGAAGACAATCATTGCAGAAAAGCCCTCCGTGGCACGTGAAATCGCCCGCATCGTGGGCGCGACAAAGAGAGAGGAAGGATATTTCGAGGGAGGCGGTTATGCCGTGACATGGGCATTCGGACACCTCGTTCAGCTTGCCATGCCCGACGGCTACGGCGTGCGCGGATTTGTCCGTGACAACCTCCCGATTATTCCCGACACATTCACGCTCGTCCCCCGTCAGGTCAGGACGGAGAAAGGTTACAAGCCCGACAGCGGCGTGGTGTCGCAGATAAAAGTCATCAAAAGACTGTTCGACACAAGCGAACATATCATCGTGGCGACCGATGCCGGACGCGAGGGAGAGCTTATCTTCCGCTACCTCTACCACTATACGGGTTGCACCACTCCTTTCGTGCGCCTGTGGATCAGCTCTCTCACCGACAAAGCTATCCGCGAGGGACTGCGGAAACTCGAAGACGGCAGCAAATACGACAACCTCTACCTCGCCGCCAAAGCGCGGAGCGAATCCGACTGGCTCGTGGGCATCAACGGCACACAGGCGTTATCCATCGCCGCCGGACACGGCACGTATTCCGTGGGGCGGGTGCAGACACCAACGTTGGCTATGGTATGTGAACGCTACTGGGAGAACCGCCGCTTTACGTCCGAAGCATTCTGGCAGCTCCATATCGCAACGGACGGTTGCGACGGCGAAGTCGTGAAATTCTCATCCTCCGAGAAATGGAAAGAGAAAGAACCGGCGATGGAACTATATAATAAGGTAAAGGCGGCAGGTTGCGCCACTGTCACGAAAGCCGAGCGCAAGGAGAAGACGGAGGAAACTCCCTTGCTCTACGACCTGACCACGCTCCAGAAAGAAGCCAACGCCAAGCACGGCTTCACGGCGGAACAGACGCTTGAAATCGCGCAGAAACTCTACGAAAAGAAGTTGATAACCTATCCGAGAACGGGAAGCCGCTACATCCCCGAAGACGTGTTTGCCGAAATTCCCAAACTGCTCGCTTTCATCGGCACACAGCCCGAATGGAAAGACAAGGTGCGGGCAAAAGCCGCCCCGACACGCCGCAGCGTGGACGACGGCAAGGTGACAGACCACCATGCCCTGCTCGTCACGGGTGAGAAACCGCTCTTCCTCTCCAAAGAGGACAATACCATCTATCAGATGATTGCCGGGCGCATGGTCGAGGCATTCTCTGAGAAATGCGTCAAGGATGTGACCACTGTCACGGCGGAATGTGCCGGAGTGGAGTTTACCGTAAAAGGCAGCGTCGTGAAGCAAACCGGATGGCGTGCCGTCTATGGCGAGGAAAAAGAGGAAATTACCATCCCCGGCTGGCAGGAAGGCGACACGCTGACACCGAAAGGCTCGTCCATTACCGAAGGAAAGACCAAACCCAAGCCGCTGCATACCGAAGCCACCCTGCTCTCGGCAATGGAAACGGCGGGCAAGGAAATTGAGGACGACGCACTGCGGCAGGCGATGAAGGACTGTGGCATCGGTACTCCCGCCACACGCGCCTCCATCATCGAAACGCTTTTCAAGCGCGGTTACATGGAACGCTGCAAGAAGTCGCTTGTTCCCACCGAAAAAGGACTTGCCCTCAATTCCGTCGTCAAGACGATGCGCATCGCCGATGTTGCCATGACGGGCGAATGGGAAAAGGAGCTGGCGCGTATCGAGCGCGGGGAACTGTCCGACGACACCTTCCGCAAGGAGATAGAGGCGTACACACGTGAGATAACCTCCGAACTGATCTCGTGCGACAAGCTCTTCGGCAGCCGTGACTCCGGCTGCGCGTGTCCCAAGTGTGGCACGGGCAGGATGCGGTTCTACGGCAAGGTGGTACGCTGCGACAACACGGAGTGCGGACTGCCCGTGTTCCGGCTGAAAGCGGGACGCACCCTGTCCGACGATGAAATCAAAGACCTGCTCACCGAAGGGCATACCAAGCTGCTCAAAGGGTTCAAGAGCAAACAGGGCAAGAGTTTCGATGCTGTTGTCGCCTTTGACGGGGAATATAACACGACTTTTGTGTTCCCGGAGGCTAAAAAGGACAAGAAATTTTCAGGACGGAAGAAATAGTATTAACTTTGCCACTTGTTCAGAGTAATGAATTGTTCTTCGATACCGGATTACACTCATACTTTGGATTTAGTGGTGGCACTCGGAGGGATACCGAGTGCCTTTTTCTTCCTTTTTCCAACCGATTATCCCGTTAATTATCAATCCGCTAAATCCAAAGTAATGAACAACAAGAAGAAAAACGAGGGTCAGACCGACTTTTCCTATTACGGTCTGTACCTGCTGGACTATCTCCGCACGAACAAGTTTGAACAGGCTGACGACACCGCTTTCATACGGGAACGGGCCGACCGTGCCGCCGAAACGTATGAGAGGGCACGGCTTGAAGGCTATCCCGCCGATGGTGCGCAGGAACTGGCGATGGACACGCTGCTGCGCGGGCTGCATTATTCCCGTTACGCCATCCTCCGCGAAGTCGTGGAAAACGAGTTTGCCGATGAAGTGCCGGAAGAGAAGCGTGAAGCCTTTGTCCTGAAACTGCTGCCGCTTGTCGGCAACGTGTTCTCCGTCTATGACCTCTCGGATGACAATTTCGCCCTGTCTTCCGATTACGACCTGCTCTACACGGAGCTGACGGGAGCAACCGTCCTTTACTTAGACGAATATGGCGTTTAACCGCAAACAGAAACTGCGGGACAACATCGAGGCGATACGGACGGCATTCATCCTTGACAGGGAAAATAGGACAGCGACAACCGAAGAGCGTGCCATACTTCAAAGGTACTGCGGTTTCGGCGGTCTGAAATGTATCCTCAACCCTGCAAAGGAACTGACGGATGCCGTCCGGTGGGCGAAATCCGACCTCGAACTGTTCGCCCCGACGGTGGAGCTGCACAGGCTTATCCGTGAGAACAGCAAGGACGAAACAGAGTACAAGCGGTTTGTGGATTCGCTGAAAGCGTCCGTGCTGACCGCTTTCTACACCCCCAAAGAGATAACCGACACCATCGCGGACGTGCTGGCAGATTACAGCGTCCGCCCCGCCCGTATGCTCGAACCGTCGGCAGGTGTCGGCGTGTTCGTGGATTCCATGCTGCGGCACAGCCCCAATGCGGATGTGATGGCTTTCGAGAAGGATCTGCTCACGGGTACAATCTTGAGGCATCTCTATCCCGACCAGAAAATGCGCACCTGCGGTTTTGAGAAAATCGAAAGACCGTTCAACAATTATTTCGACTTGGCGGTGTCCAACATTCCGTTCGGTGACATTGCCGTGTTCGACGCGGAGTTTCAGCGGAGCGACTCTTTCGGCAGACGCTCCGCCCAGAAAACCATCCACAACTATTTCTTTCTCAAAGGACTGGATGCCGTGCGTGACGGCGGTATCGTGGCGTTCATCACCTCGCAAGGGGTATTGAATAGCACCAAGACCTCCGTGCGTAACGAGCTGTTCAGTCAGGCCAATCTGGTATCCGCGATACGCCTGCCCAACAACCTGTTCACGGACAACGCGGGCACGGAGGTGGGCAGTGACCTGATTGTCCTGCAAAAGAACCTCAGCAAGAAGGAAATGTCGCAGGACGAGCGGCTGATGACCGTGATACAGACGGACACGAAAACCGCCCTGACCGACAACGCCTATTTCATCCACCACCCGGAACGCATCGTGCATACGATGGCGAAACTTGACACAGACCCCTACGGGAAGCCCGCTATGGTTTATCTGCACGAGGGCAAGGCAGCAGGCATCGCCGGGGATTTGCGCCGTATGCTCGACGAGGATTTCCATTACAGGCTTGCCATGCGCTTGTATTCGGGTTCAATCCGGCAGGCAGGAACGGAAGAAAAAGTTGCCGTTCAAAATAAAGTAGAGCGTCCTGCCATAAAATTGGAAACAGTATCCTCGGCGCAGACGGTGGAAACTCCGACAGAAAAGCCGCAACCCGCAGATGAAAAGCCGGAGATAGAACCGCGCCCGCAATATTCCGCAGGCGTGCAGCTCACCCTGCTTGACCTCTGGGGGATGACGGAAGAGGTCAGCCAACCGAAAACCTCCAAAAAGAAAAAGACGGTGAAAAAGGCAGTTACGGCAAAGTCCACTCCGCCCAAACCGAAAGTCACGGTTACACCGACAGCTCCAACTGCAAAACCCGCAATGGAGAATAAGGAGGTGAAAGCGGAGAACACCGCCAAGCCTGCCGACCCGGACGACATCTATGCCACACTGGACTGGGATACCAATCCTCCCATCAACGGTTTCTATGAAATGATGATGGGTTTGACGCCGGAGCGTAGGAAAGAACTTCGGGAACTGGCAAGGCAGCATAACGAGAAACAAGTGGCGGAAAAGACGGAAGTGAAAGCCGTGCCGGAAACTTCCCGTGAGCAGCCACGACAGGAGGAAACACAGCCGGAGGCAGTCGCCGCACCTGCCGTTACAGATACCCCATCGGAAGCGGTGGGGACTTTCCTTTTCCCCGACATCGAAGCGGAAAAGCCGAAGGAGGAAGTCGTGGACCTTTCTCCGCGTGCCTACCACCGCACGCCGGAGATGCACCTGCGCGAAGGGTCGCTGGTGGCTGACCGGGGGCGTCATAACATCGGCTACCTGAAAGACATCACGCCATACGGGGCGACATTCCAGCCGCTCGACCTGAAAGGATACCAGAAGGAAAAGGCGTTGTTGTATGTGTCGCTGCGTGACGCCTACGAGCGTCTGTACCGTTATGAATCGCTCCGGCGCGAGGCAAATGTTCCGTGGCGAGAGCATCTGAATACCTGTTACGATGAGTTTGTCATGCGCTACGGCAACCTCAACGCCAAGCAGAACGTGAAGTTAGTGATGATGGATGCGGGCGGGCGCGACATCCTTTCGCTGGAACGGATGGAAAACGGAAAGTTCGTCAAGGCGGACATCTTCGAGCATCCTGTTTCCTTCGCGGTGGAGAGCCATGCCAACGTAGGCTCTCCCGAAGAAGCCCTGTCTGCGTCGCTCAACAAATATGGTACGGTCAATCTCGACTATATGCGGGAGATAACCGACAGCACGGCGGAGGATTTGCTCACTGCCCTGCAAGGGCGCATCTACTACAATCCGCTCGTGACCGGTTACGAAATCAAAGACCGTTTCATCGCCGGAAATGTCATAGAGAAAGCGGAACGCATAGAGGCATGGATGGGTGACAATCCCGAAAATGAGCGTATGCCGGAGGTGAAGCAGGCGTTGGAGGCTCTGAAAGATGCCGAGCCGCAGCGCATCGCCTTCGAGGATCTGGACTTCAATTTCGGGGAACGCTGGATTCCGACGGGTGTCTATGCCGCCTACATGAGCCGGCTGTTCGACACGGAGGTGAAAATCGCCTATTCCGCAAGCATGGACGAGTTTTCGGTGGTGTGCGGCTACCGCACCATGAAAATCACGGACGAGTTTCTGGTGAAGGGGTATTACCGGAACTATGACGGTATGCACCTCCTAAAACACGCCCTGCACAACACCTGCCCTGACATGATGAAGTCCATCGGCAAGGACGAGCATGGCAACGACATCAAGATGCGCGACAGCGAGGGAATACAACTCGCCAACGCCAAGATTGACGAGATACGAAACGGCTTCTCCGAATGGCTCGAAGAGCAGTCGCCGCAGTTCAAGGAGCGGCTTGTGACGATGTATAACCGCAAGTTCAACTGTTTCGTGCGCCCGCGCTACGACGGCTCCCATCAGACCTTTCCCGACCTCAACCTGAAAGGGCTGGCAAGCCGGGGTATCAAGAGCGTCTATCCCTCACAGATGGATTGCGTCTGGATGTTGAAACAGAACGGCGGCGGAATTTGCGACCACGAGGTGGGAACCGGTAAGACGCTGATAATGTGCATCGCCGCGCATGAGATGAAGCGTCTGAATTTGGCACACAAGCCGATGATTATCGGGCTGAAAGCCAACGTTGCGGAGATTGCAGCCACCTATCAGGCGGCATATCCCAACGCACGTATTCTGTACGCTTCGGAGAAGGACTTTTCGACCGCCAACCGTGTGCGCTTCTTCAATAATATAAAGAACAACGACTACGATTGCGTCATCATGTCGCACGACCAGTTCGGCAAGATACCGCAGTCGCCGGAATTGCAGCAGCGCATCCTGCAAGCAGAGCTTGACACGGTGGAGGAAAACCTCGAAGTGCTACGGCAGCAGGGAAAGAACGTGTCGCGGGCGATGCTGAAAGGATTGGAGAAGCGCAAGCACAACCTTGAAGCGAAGCTGGAGAAGGTGGAACACGCCATAAAGTCACGCACGGACGACGTGGTGGATTTCAAGCAGATGGGCATCGACCACATCTTCATAGATGAGAGCCACCAGTTCAAGAATCTGACTTTCAACACGCGCCACGACCGTGTGGCGGGATTGGGAAACAGCGAGGGAAGCCAGAAGGCACTTAACATGCTCTTTGCCATACGCACCATACAGGAGCGCACAGGAAAAGACTTGGGTGCGACCTTCCTCTCCGGCACGACTATCAGCAACTCACTGACTGAATTGTACCTGCTGTTCAAGTACCTGCGCCCGAAGGAGCTGGAACGGCAGGACATAAGGTGTTTCGACGCTTGGGCGGCGATATTTGCCAAGAAGACGACGGATTTTGAATTTAACGTGACGAACAATGTGGTCCAGAAGGAGCGTTTCCGCTACTTCATCAAAGTGCCGGAGCTTGCCGCCTTCTATAATGAAATCACGGACTACCGCACGGCGGAGGATGTGGGCGTTGACCGTCCTGCCAAGAACGAGATACTGCACCATATACCGCCCACGCCGGAACAGGAGGACTTCATACAGAAACTGATGCAGTTCGCCAAGACGGGCGATGCCACCTTGTTGGGCAGGCTGCCGCTTTCGGAAACGGAAGAAAAGGCGAAGATGCTCATCGCCACGGACTATGCCCGGAAAATGGCACTCGACATGCGCATGATAGACCCGAATTACGAAGATCATCGGTAGTATCCCAAAAAGTGTGTAAAGGAGGTTTATCTTTGAGTCAAAATTAATCATTTCATTTCATTGTTTTGTTCATCCGTCAGGCGGACATGAAAAACACCGGGGGGATTGGCGTCCGCCCGG
>NZ_JBHSGO010000025.1:0-734 GCF_042654485.1 Falsiporphyromonas endometrii
TTGGTGGCTGCAGAAGTAAATCGAATATCGGAGGGCACTCCCTCATTGGCCTGTATGACCGTATGCACCTTTATTCCCCCTTTCTTCTTGCCATGCTTCGGATGACGTCCGACTCCTTTGAAAATCAGGTTGGAAAACAAAGAGATCGTGGTGGAGTCTATAATTCTCAACCGTTTCATCCATGCCGGCTCTTTACCGCTATGCGGTCGGCTGTCCGATAATAGTTGTTTGTGATAAGTAGCATACAAATCGCGATATATTGCCGCGAAGATCTCTTCTGAACGTCTCTTATTGGCGTCGGAAAGTGTACTTCGGGAGGTCATCATAAAGATGCCGAGATGCCGGAGCTTTCTCGCTTCGGCCTGTAAGGATGCGGTTATTTCCCGCAAAGAGTCAAATCGCATGATGACGCCATAGAGCATCACCACCGGGTGAGTCCATGCATCAAAACGTTTGATGTAACGTTCGCCGTTCTGGCTACGGCTTATTTGAAGAACCTTTTCTTTCTTTAGAAGATTAATGACCTGACTAAAGAGCGGCTGTCCGAGAAAATGAATACTTTTGTGCATTGTCTTTCTTGTAAGTTTCTATGATAAAGATAAGACAATTGGGGCTGTGTCATTATTCGTAATGATTCAGCCTCTAATTTTTTAGCAACCTCTCATTTCTTGAGTTTAAGCAGCCAATTTTTGGATGGGAGCTACCATTGGACTCACAGGAACTCCTAAAACAGA
>NZ_JBHSGO010000026.1:0-22718 GCF_042654485.1 Falsiporphyromonas endometrii
TCAATCACCCCGAAAAAGATTGGGAAGTACTTCTAAAAGCTCGGGCAGATACCCCTTTAATACCCTCGCTTTTTGATTAGGGGGGGCTTATCTTGTAAAAATGAAATGCTCAACCGCATAAATTCAGTGATTGAGCATCATTAATATGTCCTATGAAACTTTTATCGGACAGCAATAATTAAAGATAGTGTTTGATCTTTAACTATTGTGAGTCTTAACTGTTTTTAGATAGTTAAGGGTTTTTGTTCATCCTAATCAATAGGTATAGTGTCAGAATCTATTTGATTGTCAATTATATTGGTATGTGAATTTAATTTGGATCTAAAGGCTTTAGCATTATCATAGTATTCCTCCAAAAATGTTATATACTCTGAATATAAAAGTGTATTCTTTGATTGAAATATGTTTTCTCCTTTATAGCCAGATTCTTGTTCTATCGATTTGATTTTGCTAATAACGTCTTTTATATTTCTAAACTTTTTTGATCCATTGAGATATATTTGGTAACCTTCAATCTTATTCCAATTGAGAGTGGTAAGTGCCTCAAAAAATCCTTTTAAGGCTTTATTGTTTTCCATTTTATCTTGGCTCCAGACACTGCTGTTGTCCAAATAATCACAAGCGTTCTCAATATCCTTTTCTGTTGTGATATCTGATTCAATCGAGTTGATGGCTGTATATGAAGAACTATCCAATAAGGATGATTGAGGCTGTAGGCCTAATATTCTTGGAAATGCAAAATACACAATTCCGAACGTAATGACTGCTATCATTAGAAATATAACAATCCATATGGCATAGTTAGTCTTCTTCTCAGCTGATAATGCTTCGGATTGCTTATCGGCGTGTTGATTTGTATTTTCACAAGCGATGTTTCCTTGATCTTTGGCCATTGGTATAACTCTTTTTTGTGGCATTATATCAGGTTCAACATAAAGACGAGTTCTTTCCAATAAATCCTTATCAATATGGCTTTCTGACCTTACATGATTCCTACTTGGCACGATCTGATTGATATAACCATCTCCTTTGATTGGAGTGAGTAGATCAAATCCTTTAATTGGGCACTCTAAACTTTTTTCCAAATAATCCTTTCCGAGAATATCAATTTGAATATTGATAGTGGAGTGAGAGATTCCTTGACTTCTAAAAGTATATCTGTGATTTGTTTGTTCAGCTATAATTGTTATAGGAAAATTTAGACTATTCAAAACACCACGATCACTAAAGTCTTTGCATCCATAATGCGGTGCAAGATGGATGTCAACAACTTTTTGTTTTAGTTCTATTAATGGAATATGGAATGAATTGTCACGGGTTAATCTGCAACCATCCACTTTTATTTGGATATCTTCATTATCTATAGGTACTAATTCTCCGGACAACTTCTTAAAACATATATCTTCAATTGTTAGGATCTTAACAATTTTCTCCACAGGTAGAGTTCCAATAATGACTGTATTCGATGTGATAGGGTAGATTGCTTTGATATCTTCAAATCCCGAACGTTTCCATAAGATGGTAAGAGATTTTTTTATGCATAAGATATCCAAGGGGCGATCGACAATATTGCCCTGAAAATATGGTGTAAATCCATAATTTTGAGAAGATTCTTTTCTAACAAGTTTTATTCGAATTGGATTATCCTCGCTCATCCTTTTATCAATTAGAATATTTGTTTAGATCCTTGTTGTCATCAAGAATGATACTACAAGATTGATTGCTATGTTGCAAAGGTAGTACAATTTGATGCTGTAATATTGCTGTCACAATAAAATGGGAAAAGGCAACAAAACGATGAATGTCAACCATGTTTAGACAATTTGTAAAATAAAAGGGGAGTTGTTTTGTTAAGATTAAAACAACTCCCCCGCAAGTTTTATCAAAAGACCTATTGATTAATAATGAATCAATTGAACGCCTTGATAAAATATTGTACCTTATTTAATGCGTTGAACGAGCTTCATAAAAATTCTCTTCATACGTTCTCCGGCTGCATTGGCAGCACGGATAACTTCGTCAGCATCGTTTACAAAGTCATCAGCAAAATGATAACCCTCATTAGTGATAACGCTCATTCCAAATACTCTGAGACCGGCATGTCTTGCAACTATTACCTCAGGTACAGTACTCATACCTATAGCATCACCACCTACTTGACCCCAAAATTTATATTCAGCAGGTGTTTCGTATGAAGGACCTGTAAGTCCAACATATACACCTTCCTTTACATTTATCTTTTCTTCTTTGGCAATTTCTTTTGCCATAGCAATGTATTCACGATCGTACGCACGAGTCATATCGGGAAAACGAGTCCCAAAAGCCTCCTTATTAGGGCCAATCAGGGGATTAGGAAGGTTATTGATATGATCTGTGATTATCATAAGGTCACCTACTTTGAAGGATGTATTGATGCCTCCGGCAGCGTTAGAAACAAATAGAGTTTCGACTCCTAAGAGTTTCATGACACGTACCGGAAATGTAACCTGTTCCATTGGGTACCCTTCATAGAAGTGAAATCTTCCTTGCATAGCAATGACCGGTACACCCGCAAGAGTACCGCTAATGAAATTACCTTTGTGTCCTACAGCTGTAGATTTTGCAAAGTGGGGAATTTCTGTGTAGGGGATTACTGTCTTATCTTCAATAGCTTCACCCAATTCACCAAGTCCACTTCCCAGGATAATGGCGATTTTAGCTTTATGAGGCAAGCGAGATGAGATATAAGTGGCTGCCTCGTGATAATTTTGTTCTGTAATCATTGTTCTATTCTTTTTGTTAGATCTTCTAATAAAGAAATGCATCCATATCTCAAGCACAACGCAGAAGCTGCTCAAGATATTAGCACTCCATTTATTCAGTCAAATATAAGCATGATTTTCGTGACTTCAACTTATTTGTCCAAGCAGTTAAGCCGAAATCATTTAAGCAATCATTTTATTAGGCTTTGTTGGCCCTCTTTAGCATATCGTAAGCACACTTAGATGCTTTTTCCATAATCTCATCTTCTCCATCAACTTTCCCGTGAAGCATCAAGACCTTGCCATCCACAATGGTTGTATCTACAATGGCTGCACCGGCAGCAGAATATACCAAATTTGATATTAAGTTGTGACAAGGAAGCATTTCCGGTCTATTGAGATTGACCAATACGAGGTCTGCAAGCTTACCTTCTTTGATTTCTCCTGCATCAATGCGCATAATCTCAGCTCCGGATTTAGTGGCAGTTTCAAAAATGTCTTCAGCCTTCATGGCAGTGGGGTCAAAACGCCAAGCCTTTCCCATAAAAGCTGCAAGTTTCATAGCTGTGTACATATCCAGATTGTTGGAGCTGGAGCATCCGTCAGTACCAATACCTATAAGGATGCCTCGTTTTTTCATCTCTTCATACTGAAATCTGTATCCGGAAGCCAATTTAAGATTTGAGGCCGGATTATGTACCACCTTGACATTATGCTTGGCAAGCAAATCCATCTCCTCTTCGTCCAACCAAACACCATGGGCTATAACCAGATTTGGACTTAAAACTCTAAGCTTGTCTAAGTATCTCACCGGGCTAAGACCATAGTTTTTAATCGAATCTTTGACCTCACCTTCTGTCTCAGATAGGTGAAGATGGATAAGAACATCATTCTCTTGAGAAAACTCGTGACAAAACTGTAGTTGTGGCCCGGATACAGTATATATAGCGTGCGGACCAAGTGAATATTCAACGCGGTCAGAGAAATGCTTGTATTTTTCCATATAAGTGTAGCATTGCTCTCGATCCAATTTTGCTCGTTTTTCGTCTCCTCTATCAAAAAGTGTATAACTGAGGACTGCACGCATACCCATATCTTCTACGGCTTGAGCTGTGCAAAGAGGGAAAGTGTACATATCGAGAAAGGCTGTTGTCCCACTTTTGATCATTTCGAGACATGCCAGTTTGGATCCCCAATAGACATCTTCTTCTGTCATTACTGCCTCTACCGGCCATATCCAGTTTTCGAGCCAGTCCATAAGTTTTAGATCATCGCCAAACCCTCTATAAATAGTCATGGCAGAGTGTGTATGACAATTATGCATTCCCGGCACTATTGCCCTACCTTTGCCATCAATGACTTGCATTCCTTCCTCTTTAGGAATATTTTCAGCGATTGTCTTAATACGGTTACCCTCAATAAGAAGGTCTGAAACCTTCCCATTGAGGATAGCACCTTGAATAAGAATCTTATTCTGTTCTTTCGTCATAAAAGTTATATTTAGTTACCTGTTCCAAATAGCTTATAGAATTCGGCTACAGTTTCGATACCCTTAAACCACATATCAAGAGGCATATTTTCGTTTGGAGAGTGGATGCCGTTGGTCTCTAATCCAAATCCCATCAATATACTCTTGATACCGAGTATTCTTTCAAATCCTGCAATAATAGGAATGCTGCCACCACTTCTTACAGCTAATGGTCGTTTGCCAAATGCTTTTTCAATAGCTTTCTCGGCTACTTGGTAAGCGGGCAGATCGATTGGACATAGATAAGCTTGTCCACCATGCGAAACCTTTACATTTACTTTGACAGTCTTAGGAGCGATTTTTTCAATGTAATCAACCATCAGCTTAGCAATCTTTTCATGATCTTGGTTGGCTACAAGACGAGTTGAAATTTTTGCGTGAGCCTTAGAAGGAATAATAGTCTTGCTTCCTTCTCCCATGTGACCACCCCAGATCCCACAAACATCAAAGCAGGGGCGTGAGCCTCTCCTCTCAGGTGTATTGAATCCTTTTTCCCCTTGTTCTGCCGGTACTCCAATAGATTTGCAAAACTCCTCAGAGCTAAAAGGTATCTGCTTATTCATCTCTCGTTCATCTGCAGTCATTTCTACTACATCATCGTAAAATCCGGGCACTGTGATATGACCATTTTCGTCAACAATTTTAGAGATAATCTTGCAAAGCTCATTGATTGGGTTAGCAACGGTACCTCCATAGATACCTGAGTGAAGATCTCTATTAGGACCTTCCACTTCGATATCCCAATAGCAAAGACCTCTAAGTCCACTGGTCATAGAAGGCACTTCCGGACTGAGCATTGATGTGTCAGACACAAAGATGAAATCGGCTTTAAGCAAGTCTTTGTGTTCTTCCAGGAAAGGATAAAGAGCTGCTGATCCAATTTCCTCTTCGCCTTCAAAGATAAACTTGACATTACATTTGAGGTATCCAAGAGCCATCGCAGTTTCAAGACCTTTGGCTTGAATCATAGATTGCCCTTTATCATCATCGGCACCACGAGCCCAGATATATCCGTCTTTGATAACCGGCTCGAATGGATCGGGCTGGTCCCAAAGCTCAAGAGGAGCTACAGGCATCACATCGTAGTGCCCATATACTAATACTGTTTTAGCGTTTGGATCTATTATATGTTCACCATATACGATAGGGTTACCTGTTGACGGCATTACTTCTGCCTTCTCAATGCCAAGAGAAAGAAGGTGATCCCTCCAGTATTCAGCTGTTTTTTGCATATCGGCTTTGTGTTCGCTTTCTGCACTGATAGAGGGAATACGGATAATACCAAATAAGTCATTCAGGAACTTTTCTTCGTGTTCTTTGATGTACTCTTTTGTTGTCATAACAATTCTGTTTTCTTGTTGTTTATACTATACTTTTTCAAAGGTATTGATTAAATATCGAACTCCCTAAGAAAAAGACTGTTTGAAATGATATTTGTCTACTTTTTTCAGCTTTTAACTTAAAAGTGTCAGAAGCCTCTTTTGATGATCAAAATCATTGGCTTTGTGGCTTAGGATTAGCTCCTAAATCAATGAACATATTTTTCTATAAACATATTCCCGCTACTTAGAATCTTTTGTCATTCTCCAAATGATAATTAAGAGAAGGATGACAAGAATGTCTACTATATTCCATAGTATTCTTCCTAAATGAATGGGTAAAAACGGTTGAAAAAGAAGGGCTACTACAAGAGTAATAATTGTTTCTTTCTTTTTGTCTTGTTTATAGAATGAGTAGGAAAGGACTGCAAAGTAAATACTAACTACAAACCTAATTAAGTTATAAAATCCGTATGGCATATTAAGAAGGCTCAGTACTAAGAATACAATTAATACGAGTCCGATGTAAGACATTTCTTTTTTCATAGGATGGATCTTGTCAATGTGGTAAATAGTTTCTTTGTTTAGTATCGAAAAGGGAGACTCCCAATGGAATCTCCCTTTTGTTTCTTTTGTTAAAAATACGTTGTAATCATGTTGAAAATTTATTGGTTTCGTTTTTCTGCAATCCAATTGAATGCATTCTTAAACGCAACCATCCATGGGGTAACCTCATGTTCTTGAAGTTCTCTGCTTGGGTAATAACCACAAGTCCAAGGCATAATAGATCTTTCGGGGTGTGGCATCATAGCAAGATGTCTTCCATCATTGCTTGCCAAAGCCGCTACTGCAAATGGTGATCCGTTGGGATTGCCGGGATATGCTTCATAATTATACTTTGCCACGACATTGTATTTGTCTATTTCGTAAGGCAATTCAAAACGGCCTTCACCATGGGCACACCATACGCCGATCTTACTTCCGGATAGGGACCCGAACATAACACTGTTGTTTTTGGGTATCTGCACTGAAATAAATGTACTTTCGAATTTCTTAGACTCATTCTGTGCCATTTTGTGTTTTAGCTCATGTTCCGGATAAAGCACCTCTAATTCGGCCATTAGTTGACATCCATTGCAGATTCCAAGACTTAGTGTATCCTTGCGAGCGTAGAAATTGTCAATGGCTTTTTTTGCCTTATCATTGAAAAGAATACCGCCGGCCCAGCCTTTTGCACTACCAAGAACATCACTGTTGGAGAAACCTCCGCAATATACCAGCATTTGAATATCCTCTAAGGTTTCTCTACCGGAAATAAGGTCAGTAAGATGGACATCTTTGACATCAAATCCTGCAAGGTACAATGCATAAGCCATCTCTCGTTCACCATTGGTCCCTTTATCTCTCAAGATTGCTGCCTTGATGCCACTTCTTGTCTTACGATCCGGATCGAGGTCCAAGTCTTTGAGTTTTCCTGTAAAGTCTTTTGGAAAATGATATTTGACAGGTTGCATTTTGTAGTTTTCGAAACGATCGCCTGCATGTCTGTTGCCTGATTGGAAACAGTCCATCAGATATGAACTTTCGTACCAAACATCACGCTTGTGATCAATGCCAAAAAGATACTCCTCTTTGTTTTTGTGAATTGTAATTACTCGTTCACTCTGAAGCTTTCCGATACATGCAAAGCCAATATTAGCATCTTGCAAAATCTGTTCAGCTTGCTTCTTATCTGTGATCTGTAAAATTACTCCCGGATTTTCAGCAAATAGAATCTTAATCAAATCTTCCTCTGCAATTTTATCCAGATTGATATCCAGACCACCATCGGTATTGCCAAAGCACATTTCAAGGAGGGTAGTAATCATACCACCGGCAGAAATATCGTGACCGGCTACTACCAAATTGAGAGCAATAAGTTCCTGAACAGCTTCAAATGCTCTCGCAAAGTATTCCGGATCGTTTACTGTTGGAACGTCATTTCCAACGCGACCCTGGCTTTGAGCAAATGCACTACCTCCAAGTTGGTGTTGAGCAAAGCTGAAGTCAATGTAATAGATGCCCGAGCCACCGGCATTATTTCGGATCACCGGTGAAACAATCTTTTTGACATCACTTACTTCTGCCGCAGCTGAAATAATAACTGTACCGGGAGATAATATCTTCTTTCCATTTGGATAGTTTTGGGTCATAGAGAGAGAATCCTTCCCGGTTGGTATATTAATGCCTAAAGCACAGGCAAATTCACTTGCTGCCTGTACAGCTTCATAGAGTCTGGCATCCTCACCTTCATTGCGACAAGGCCACATCCAGTTGGCGGAAAGAGATACCGCATCCAGTCCACCTCTTAGTGGTGCGAAAACAAGATTGGTCAACGCCTCTGCTATAGCTAAGGTACTTCCGGCTGCAGGATCGGCAAGAGCTGCTTGAGGGGCATGTCCTATGGACGTTGCTATGCCGTGCATAAAACGATAGTCCAAAGCCATGGCTCCAAGGTCAGAGAGTGGAAGTTGCAACTCCCCTTGACACTGTTGCCTTGCTACTTTTCCGGTAACGCTCCTGTCAACTTTATTGGTAAGCCAGTCTTTACAAGCTACTGCTTCAAGTCTCAACACCTGCTCTAAATATTCATCCAAATGCTTTAGTTCGTAAGCAACAGGATTATAGTTGTGCTTAACAGTCTTATCGGTCATAATAGTTTTGGGCGGATTGCCAAACATTTGACTCAAACTAAGATCTATAGGCTTTTCTCCATTCTCTCGTTCGAAAACAAAGCGCTTGTCATTCGTTGTCTCACCAACAGTGTAGAATGGAGCTTTTTCGCGTTCTGCAATTTTGCGTATGCGTTCAATATTCTCCTTCTTTGTGACAAAACCCATCCTTTCTTGACTCTCATTACCAACAATTTCTTTTGCTGAGAGTGTCTTGTCTCCTACAGGGAGTTTGTCCAATTCGATATGGCCTCCACAATTTTCCACAAGTTCAGAGAGACAATTAAGGTGTCCTCCTGCTCCATGGTCATGAATAGAGATGATTGGGTTGTCGTCGCTTTCTGACAAAGAGCGTATTACATTCTCGACGCGTTTTTGCATCTCCGGATTGGCTCTCTGTACGGCATTCAACTCAATACTGCCATTATATTTGCCGGTATTTACAGAGCTGACGGCTCCACCTCCCATTCCGATACGATAGTTGTCACCACCCATTACGACTATCTCTTCACCAGCTTCAGGCTGACCTTTGATTGCATCGCGTTTGCGGGCATTGCCAATACCTCCTGCAAGCATAATTACTTTATCATAGGCATATTCAAGATCCTCCTTGCTTTCTTGATGCTCAAAGGTCAAAACAGATCCACAAATAAGTGGCTGCCCAAACTTGTTTCCAAAATCGCTGGCTCCGTTTGAAGCTTTGGTCAAAATCTCACGGGGTGATTGATAGAGCCATTTACGCTCGGCTAAAGGTCTACCAACCGGATTGAGACGATCTAAATTAGGGTAAGAGGTCATATATACAGCTGTCCCAGCCAAAGGAAGAGATGCTTTTCCTCCTCCCATGCGGTCCCTGATCTCACCACCACTTCCTGTGGCAGCACCATTGAATGGCTCTACAGTTGTCGGAAAATTATGAGTCTCTGCTTTGAGACTTAGTACGGTATCAATCTCTTTTACTTCATAATAGTCAGGTTTGTCACCACTCTTAGGAGCAAATTGCTCTACAGTGGGTCCTTCTATAAAAGCAACATTATCTTTGTATGCACTAACCAATCGGCCCGGGTTGAGTCGTGAGGTGCGTTTGATAAGTTCAAAAAGAGAACATTCACGCTCCTCTCCATCTATAATAAATGTGCCTCCGAAAATCTTGTGGCGACAATGCTCGGAATTGACTTGAGAGAAACCAAATACTTCACTGTCGGTAAGCTTACGTCCAAGATCTTGACTAACACTTTCGAGATAGTTGATCTCTTCTTCGCTAAGTGCAAGACCTTCCTTCTCATTGTAAGCTCTCATATTCTCTATATATATAATGGGCTCTGCCTCACGATCAACATCAAAACTTGATTGGTCAAGACCGGTATAAAGTTCTTGAAGCATAGGGTCATAGTCGACATCTTTGCCATCCACAGCATAAAACTCTTCCACTCGCTCTACACCGGGGATATTCATGTTCTGACAGATTTCAACCGCATTGGTACTCCAAGGACTTATCATTTCGCGTCTTGGACCGGCATAATAGCCGCTAAGATGGTCAGAAAGGCTCAAAACAGCCGGCTGAAAAAGCCATGCTAAACGTTTTCTGCTCTCTTCATCAAAAGCCAATTGATGTTGTACTGCGTAAACACTTCCGTCGGGGCGGGTAAAGAAACTAATCATTGTTGACTAACGGTTTTAATGGGTAATACCTTGTTAACTAATTGGTAAAGTATCCTATAATCTTATCTGATTTGGGGGCTGCTTTACTTGGTGTATTTCCTGATTTGAGTCTAATTGAATCTATGTTAATCAGACTCCAACCATCACTTTTGCAAAGGTAAACAATTAGAGCATATAAGAAGCAATCAAAACATCAAGAAATGTCAGATATTACAAAGAGAATATTCTGTGGAATGCTAATCTCCTAAAACACTTGATAAATTTGGTGGTTCTTAAAAAGATTGGGGTATGCTGACCAAATCAACATACCCCAATCAATAATGGTTAGTGCTTTGTACACCATGCTAAAGGTGCTTTTGTTACTTCACTGCAACTTTATATGTAAAGCTACCAAACACATTGTTTACTTTTACGATATATACACCTTCCATAAGAGGGGTGCTATCTGTTGCAACAATGTTACCAGCCATATTGAATACCTGGAAATTGTCATAGTTCCCTTCAACTTTGACGCAACGGTTGAAAACTGTTACATTCGGCTTTTCTGATGCAACCTCCTGTGCTGAAGATGTTTCTCCAAATTTAGTAAAGTTTGAAGCTATCACAGCTCTGTGTTTATAATCAGACATATTATTTCTTGTCATTTTTGAAGTCGTAAGGAATGCCACTGCCTTCAAGTTTGCTTTTATCCAATTGGTTTTGAGGTCAACTGCAGGAATTTTGACTGAAAAAGAAAGGTCATCATTAATTTCAATTTTTTGACCATCAAATGGATAGATGAACTTGCGAGCTGCAAAATCGTGAACATAACTTGATTTTGCACCGGATTGTTGTTGAGATTTTATTCCATCTTCTGTAATGATAACATTGAGATATATATTGTTCTTGTCTACACCTTTTGCAATCCTTCCGACTATGTCAATACCATTGTCAGTGAAAGTTACACTGGTGATGTCTGCTGCCTGAAGAGTGCTTTCAGCAATGTTTTTTGCTATTTTGCTGAAGTCTCCTCCAACACCCATAGCACAGATTCCGTTTTCTCCTTTATTTACTCGGTTAACCATTGCAGCGGGGGCAAAAGAACCATTTGAGTACATATATGGAATTAGTTTTTCAGATTCGGATAATGTTAGGAAATCCTCACCAAACCCGGCATGGTGAGCAATAGCTGAAACTCTGTATCCAGCATTTTCGAGGGTTTCGATAGTTTCTTCAACTATAGGTTTTGCACGAGGGCAATTATGACATTTTTCTGATGTAAACTCTTCAATTAAGATGTTTTTAACAGCAAAAGGACCTCCTTCAACTTGAACATTATATATGAAAGAGGTTCCAAAATCAGCTAAAATATTGTTTATGCCATTGACTGTTTTTACACTAAACAAAGCTTCCAAATCATATCCGGACTCAGGTAGCAGATAATTTACAGCAAAATTCTTTTTAGCTCCAACAGGGATATTTGTAATATCGAAATTCTGACTTTTGCCTTGTGAAATAGCACTTACTACACCATTTTCAATGGCATGCGTACCAATATTTCTAACTTCTATATTTAAAGGAAGAGCGGTATTGGGTTTGCCTGTTCTCCCTCCGGAAATATTGCTCAAAACAGCGATGTTTTCAACACTTGGCCCATCAATGTCCGCAGCAACAATAAGGGAGCCAAATTGTAGTTCTGATGACTGAAATAGACCTGAGACTTTTTCCTTCGCATTCAAATTAGGTCTTGATTCGCCAATAAGTCCGATAAAATTCGCTTGAGGAAGGATTACAGACCCATCAAAAGGAATCACATATGGTTTTGCGTTGGTTGAATGACAGAAGAATCCAATAAAATATTTGCCATCAGTAACTTTTTGAGGTGTTTTGAGTGTAAAGTTGTTCCACGTTCTTCCTTCAATATTTACAGGCTCCGAGTAAAGTACTGTTGAGTCACCTTTTAGTATTACTACAGTACCGTTGGGTCCTGAATTCCCCATAAAAGGGAAGGATATACTTTTAATAGTATGAGTACCTTTTAATTCCGGAGTTTCGACAAATACAAAAATATTTGCAGCACCTTTAGCTCCTACAGCTTTAATTTGATTTAAAGGTGTGGATCTGTCTGCCCAGCAAAAGCCGGTGTTTGGCATGTCTCCACGCAAACTATTGAAATTAACTTTTGTCGACTTTAGGGTCTGTGCATTTGTTGCAAAATTGATGCAACAAAGAGCAAAAACGAAAGTGTAAAATAATTTCTTCATAAAATCTCTCTTGTTATTGTTAATGAATTTAATTGTTTCTCTTTCAATATGTCTAACAACGTATATCACGTTTCAATGAGCGCAAAAATAGATATTAAATCGACAAAAACATCGTCTTATCTCAAAAAATGAACGATTGAAGTAAATATAGAACCTATATGATAAATATTTACAACCCCTGTTTCTGTGTTTTTTTGGATTCAGATGAGGTAAGAGATCAAGAGCCATTAAGATGATTTAGCTTTGTGTGAATTTTATTAAAATCATTTAATATAGTTGTTGACAAAATCTTTTACTTTCACTGTGTATTGCTCGGGGTAGTCATGATAAGACAGGGCATGCTCAACTCCAGGAAGTGTCCATAGTTCTTTTGGCATTGGTTTGGCGTCATAGAGTTTATAGACCATCCAAGTGGGTACATAAGTATCAGATTCACCATGAATAAATAACATTGGTTTAGTGCATTTTTTGACTGCATTCAGTGGATTGGCATCCGAAAAATACCATCCATTAACCATCTTATTTAGGAGGCTTGCTGTGTATATATATGGAAATGCCGGCAGGTGATACATCTGTTTGAGTTTGTATGCAAATTCATCTTTGGCACTCGTATAGCCACAATCTTCTACAAAACATTTGACAAAAGAATTATTCTCATGTCCCGATACCATCATGGTTGTAGCTGCACCCATCGAAATTCCATGTACAACCATATTTGTTTCTTTATTTTTCCCTCTAAAGATATTATTTGCGATATTCATCCAAAGCATTACATCGGGATAGTCTTTGAGTCCCATCCCAACCCATTGACCCTCACTTTTGCCATGTGCATATAGATCCGGTAGCAAGATGTTATATCCAAGTTCTTTATTGTATAGGTAGCCTATCATGAGCATGCGGATACTATTGTCAGTATATCCGTGAACTATTACTGCCGTCTTGTCGGTTGTTTCCGGAGCATAAGCAAAGATACCATGAAGACGGACTCCGTCTTCTCTTGTAATGATGGTATCGTGTAACTCGTGATGTGTCCGAAGTGAGTCGACCCAACCAACAATCCAAGGATACTTTTCTGACATATATCGATAGCTTTCGACACTATCCGTCTTGATGTCATACTTGTGATTAAGCGAAAAGTTGATGAAATAGATACTTGGAAAAAGTAGCAATGCAATCACTGTTATTACAGAAATGCTCCAGATAGTTATCTTTTTTGTTCTCTTCATAGGTCAAATATATTTCTCGTAAAGGTAGAAAATAGATTATAATCTTATGGTATGGGAAACAATTTGAAAACTTGATATAAACAATAGAGTCTTAAAACTCCGACTTCTGTGATTTAGTAGATTGATGTTTTAGGATCTGTTTAAAAATTATTCAGAGAATTTATTAAGCAATATTTTGCAGAAAGCAAGTTGAACCATAGCCTCAGCAGTACCGGCATGAAACTCATAATCAATCGTCAGTCTTCTAAAATTTTCCAACCAAGCAAAAGTTCTTTCCACAATCCATCGTTTTGGAATGACCTTGAACTTTGACGGACATTCATTCGGTCTGAGAACGACTTCAAGTTCCCATCCGTATTTGTCGAGAACCCAATCGGCAAGGTTTCCTCGATAGCCTCCATCAGCAAGAATTTTGGTAAGGCGGGGAAACTTACAGGACAATTTTTCAATGACTTTCGGAGCTCCTTTGCTGTCATGAATATTAGCTTCATGAACGGATACGGCCATCAGATAACCTTGAGTATAGACAACAACATGTTGTTTTCTGCCTTTAATCTTTTTGTTTCCGTCAAGTCCTCGTACGGCATCTGCATGATGTGACGTCTTGACACTTCGTGAATTGATAATTCCCATGCCGGGACTTTCGTTGCGGCTGCAGATGATGCGTACCAAGGAGCGAAGTTTGTCGAGGAGTTCCTCCATGATGTCTTCGTTCTTCCATTTGCAGAAATATTAATACACGCTTTGCCAAGGTGCAAAGTCCTTGGAAATTATATGCCACTGACAGCCGGTTTTTAGAAGATACAGAACCGCATTCAGGATGTTTCTGAGAGGGTATTTTCGCTTTCTATCTTGCGGACATGTGATTTTTTTCGATAACTTGTCACTGCTTATCAGTCAGGTTGGTTGAATATTGTTTCATAACTTTAATTGTCTGATAATCATAAAGTTACAAATAATATACCAGCCAATCTACTGATATTCAATATATTAATATCTTATGTAAGATTATTTCTCAATTAAATTAAAAAAAGCTTCTAAGACTAACCGAAGTTTTGATGACTATGCACTCCGATACCGCATACTTCGTAAGCATTCTATGAGTAACGACTCCTTCGCACAGTTTGAAAGCATCTTTGAGACACATCGCTAGAAGGCCCAGAAACTAGAAAAGCGAGTGATTAACTACGAAGCAGCTGTCCGACGACAAGCGAAACTATTCCACCGTCAGCAACAACTTTCTGCCAAACAAGAGAAAGTTCGAGAGCAACTAAATCAATAAAACCAGTAGAGCGACCCGAATACTTAGGTCGTTCTATAATTTAACATTGCCATAAAGTCAATCAAAGAACAGTTGAAAATGCGGGAAAAGAAGTTTATTGAAAAGCTAGCTCCCAACATTTATTAAGAGCATCAAAACAGACTTTCAAATCTTTTTCAAATTGTTCTTGTGTAATATTATTTCCTACATATTTTGCTAATTGAACTTTTTTCTTCCCACTCATTTCATCCACCTCAGCTTGTGTCTTTTTCCAATTACCATATACTATATCCTCTTGATTTGGATAACATTGTTCAATATCTCTAAAGGCTAAAGTGAAAATCTGATTATTCTGAACTAGCTTTTTCCTTTGTTTTTTGAATTCTTCAACCCCTCCCTTTGTTTGGTCACTTGGGGCATCTAATAAGATGACTAATTTATCAGCATAAATATTGTTTTCCAAAGGTAGGTATGCCTTTTCTATCGCATTAATCGTCCTCTCAGTTTGATCTATATCCCCGTGTGCTTGAATAATATGTATCTTCGGCTTTTCTTTGTAAAATCGATTAATAACCCTAGAAATAAGCTCAAACTCACTCTTCCCTTCCACTATTAGGAAATTGTTTGGTAGCAACAAATCTGCTGGACTTCCACCCAATAATTCATAAACTATATAAGGCTTATCGTTCTCTTCTACTATGTGAATTCCAGTTTCACCATTAGTCTTTTCAACTTTAAAAAGGCACTGTTTCTCAAAAGTTTCAGTAATAAATACAGATGAGTGTGTATTGATAAACACTTGATCCATCTTTTCTGACAAATTATACAAAACATCTTTAAGCTTTCTTTGTGCCATTGGATGGAGATGAAGTTCTGCTTCATCAATAAAAAACAAGAACGACTTTCCTTGATCATCATTCTTTTTTCTATAATCAGCATAAGTCTGAATAATTGATAACATTAGAGCCCTTTGCATTCCGTCACCTTTTTCTTCTGCAGATGTTTCAATCCCATCATCTACTGCAGTACTAAAGCTCTTCAATAGGTCTTCAAAAATCGGTGGTGTAACCTCGAATCTAACTTTTGTTGTGTCAGGAAATTGTTTTTCCAAATACATTTTAACGCTTCCACCAATATTATCAAAAACAGCTTTTATTTCTGAATCATCTGCTTCAAATAATTCAAAAAACTTCTTTTGAAAATCAAGGTACTTTTGGTTACTTTCAATAATAGAAACCAATACATTTGTTAACATCACTCCCATTGGAGTTGTCTTTGAGTATTTTGCTACTGCGTCATAGTATTGCTTAGTTGTAATATACTCAAATTTAGGTAAAAAATCATTTAAAGCTGTATCAAATCCTGTTCCGGGAGGAATGCTTTCCCCATTTATAAATAAAGATCTCTTTTTTAATTCAGATGTAGATCGCTTTAATCCCACAACTTCTATATTCTCTATTTTCGCTGCTAAAGTTGCTCGATTTTTCTCGTTTTTCATATTCTTCAAACCATTCTGTACATCGGAAAATTCCATATAAACAGATGCCTCGAGATTATTATCACGTTGATATTTTATCTCTTTTGTGTCTCCTTTGTATCCATTAAAGAAAAACTCAATCGCCTCAAAAAGATTTGTTTTTCCACAATTATTTTGACCGACAAAAATATTAAAGTCAGATACTTGAATATCAACTTTTTTGATTGATCTAAAATTCTCTACTTTTATCCTACTAATCTTCATATAATAAGTATATCTTCATGTTTAACATATTGAGATTTTACTTGTGCAAATATACATAAAATACAATATAAATAATCAAAAACTTAGAATCTGTTTAAAAATTATTCAGAGAATTTATTAAGCAATATTTTGCAGAAAGCAAGTTGAACCATAGCCTCAGCAGTACTGGCATGAAACTGATAATCAATCGTCAGTCTTCTAAAATTTTCAACCATGCTAAAGTTCTTTCCACAATCCATCGTTTTGGAATGACCTTGAACTTTGACGGACATTCATTCGGTCTGAGAACGACTTCAAGTTCCCATCCGTATTTGTCGAGAACCCAATTGGCAAGGTTCCCTCGATAGCCTCCATCAGCAAGAATTTTGGTAAGGCGGGGAAACTTACAGGACAATTTTTCAATGACTTTCGGAGCTCCTTTGCTGTCATGAATATTGGCTTCATGAACGGATACGGCCATCAGATAACCTTGAGTATAGACAACAACATGTTGTTTTCTGCCTTTAATCTTTTTGTTTCCGTCAAGTCCTCGTACGGCATCTGCATGATGTGACGTCTTGACACTTCGTGAATTGATAATTCCCATGCCGGGACTTTCGTTGCGGCTGCAGATGATGCGTACCAAGGAGCGAAGTTTGTCGAGGAGTTCCTCCATGATGTCTTCGTTCTTCCATTTGCAGAAATAGTAATACTCGCTTTGCCAAGGTGCAAAGTTCTTGGGAATCATACGCCACTGACAGCCGGTTTTTAGAAGATACAGAACCGCATTCAGGATGTTTCTGAGAGGGTATTTTCGCTTTCTATCTTGCGGACATGTGATTTTTTTCGATAACTTGTCACTGTTTATCAGTCAGGTTGGTTGAATATTGCTCCATAACTTTAATTGTTTGATAATCATAAAGTTATAAATAATAAATCAACTAACATACTGATATTCAATATATTAATATCTTATACAAGATTGTTTTTTTAATTAACTTTAAACAGTTTTATTTTTTTGCGAATGTGGATTGACATAGCATTTCGATAATATGCTTTCGGTCTCATAGCCGCACTCAAATAATAAATCTATGATTGACAAATTGGGGATGAAGCCATTCTCCGATAGTGTTTGGTAGTAAGGATAGGGCTGAAAATTTGGATCCGGTATTGAGTTTTTGGGTCGTATCATATCTCTACAATCAATCATATTTAAGCTTTTTAGCTCATCAGAAGAGATATAGTGGTCAGTCAAATGGATGTCTACGGATATTTGGCACAGCCTTATTATAGTATCAAGCAATTGACAATTGAAATCGAGTAGCCACTGATATCTTTTCACAAAGAAAGGCTCTATTTCGGGGGCAAGATATTCAAAGAAGGCACTCTTTCCGTAGGTCGATTTGATAGCATTCCAATGTCTGTGTCTCCAGTTGCCGTGATCTGATATTTTGACCTCTTTGATTGGACATTCACTTGCTGCACCGGATTGTACCGGTATGGTAAGAGGTAGTTGTCCTTGAGGGGAGTTGATAATTGCTCTTGATCTGAATGTTTGCTTTTGGAAGTTTTCACAAGTGTCTATCCATACTGTCTCATTGGATAGAATCTTGCTCATATATTGTATGTTTGGAAGGTAAGCGGACGATAGTAAAATCATAATAGATAGTTTAGGGCATAATCACTACGCCAATAATATCATCTTTGGAAATAATCCCTAAGTGTCTTGAATCCGGACCTGAAGTTTCGATATCTGCCAAAATCCAATAGTACGGACTTAAGAATGTGTACCTATTCATCTTTTTATTGTTGAGATATAAGCTACCGTGGTGGATTTGGGCATATTTAGGATGCTCCTTTTTGATTGCTTCTCGATAGGCGACCAGATTGTCAGGTGTGAGTCTAAGATTTACACCTTCCTTGGGTAGATAAAGTTTAAAGTTTTCTTTCAATGCAAATGGAATGTTTAGTGCATGTCCATTGCGATATAGCTTGTTGGCATGAGCATCTAAAAGATCTCCGGGCTCTGCTATTATTCTTCCCATCAGCTTCATGCTTTTGTTTTCTTTCGTAATGGCGGGATATCTAAATACCACGACATCACCAACCCGTGGATATTTTAGTTTTGACACAAGGATGTAAGCACCTTTGTTGTAAGGCTTTCTCATGCTGTCTCCTCCTACTATCATAGGGGTTAGGACGAAAAACCTTACTATAAAAAGCAAGAGGAGCAGGGATACTGCTATGAGCACCCTGCTAAGCCATTTGTTCCTCTTGTTTTGCTTACTGTTATTTTCCATTATCTAATGTTGATACCGTCCTAAACAGTCTACTCCATCTAATCTTACCTGAGAAGAGCCCTTTGTCCTTATCCAATGACATCCATACAAAGACCGGCTTACCTACGATATGATCTTCGGGCACAAATCCCCAGTATCTACTATCGGCAGAATTGTGTCTATTGTCTCCCATCATAAAGTAATAGTTCATTCCAAAGGTATATTTCTTAGTCTCTTTGCCGTCTATATAGACTTTTCCATCTTTGATTTGCAGTGAATGTCCTTCGTAATTTTTAATACATCTGTCATAAACTGCAACATTAAATGGTGTCAATTCGATGGTGCTTCCTCTTTTGGGAATGTATATAGGTCCATAATTGTCCCTTGTCCAATTGGTTGGGTAGTCGATAGGGTACATATATCCTGTTGTATTGTCACGTTCGATAGTTATTCTCTTAACTGCCGAATTGTGTGACAGCTCTTGTTTCATTTCGTTGGTAAGAGGAAAGTGGTATACATATCCATAGCTGTCAGGTGATATCTTTTGAAGACCGAGTCTTTCGGCCTCTTCTGTTACAGCCGTCGGGTCAATCCCTGAGACATCATCGTTGCTAATCCCAATCTCTTTGAGATAATCGGGATTGAGCATCTGTGTTGTTTGTACCCAATAATTAAACTGAAGATGTTTAGGATTGGAATCGGGTTTTCCATTGATGAAAACTTGATTGTTTTTGATTTGAAGCACATCTCCCGGCATACCGATACAACGCTTTACATAGTGATCTCTTCTGTCCACGGGACGATATACAATCTTGCCAAACTTCTCGGGTTGGGCTTCAATGATGCTTTTCCCTCCAACCATCTTACACAATGTGTAGTAATCCGGATTTGGCATCAGAGTACAAACAGTGTCTCCGGCGGGGAAGTTGAATACAACAAGATCGTGAGATTTGACTTGGCCAAAGCCTTTTAGCCTTCTATAACCCCAATGTGGAACGTCAGAATAGGACTTTCCACCACCGAGCCACTTTGGCATGGTGTTATGTGCAAGAGGAAATGCCAATGGGGTATTGGGGGTGCGTGGTCCAAAACTGAGTTTGCTTACCACGACATAGTCTCCGACCAGCATGGTTTTTTCCAAAGATGATGTGGGAATTACAAAGTTTTGAAATACATATACAGTCAATATGTAAAAGGCAATGAGACAGAAAATGATATCATTGACCCAAGTCATGGCTGTGCGGAGTTTCTTGTTTTTGAGCTTTTTATACCAATCCCAATCAATAAAACGGGTGTAATAGAAGTCTATTAACAAGGGTAGTGCAAGCAACCACCATGCGCTATCCCATATAACCATAATAAGGAGTGTGAGCAAGGCTACCACACCCCAAAGCAGTCTTCTGAGTGGTATATTCTTAAATGATCTTTCCATAGATGATAGTTTATTCAAATTCCAAGTAAATCAGCCATTGTCAGCAATCCATTGTTGTCTTTTGTATATTCGGCTGCCAATACAGCTCCGGTTGCAAATCCGTCTCTTGAGAACGCTTCATGTCTGATACTTATTGTGTCTACTGAAGATGTATAAGAGACTTGATGTATACCAAAAACTTCACCCTCTCTATAAGCCTTGACCGGGATTGTATCGATAGATAGTTTATTAAAATCATTGTCCGTATTGTCAACGAGAGACCAATCTTTGTATCTATGATTAAATTTGATCAAATCACTAAGTAGAGTCACAGCTGTGCCACTTGGTTTGTCAAGTTTGTGGATATGGTGAGTCTCTTCAACCTGAGCTTTGTATTCATCTTGATGAGTCATGAGGGAGGCAAGCCGTTGATTTAAAGCAAAAAGGATATTGACTCCTACGCTGAAGTTAGTTGCATAGAAGAAGGTAGCTCCCTTTTTGCAAAGAATCATAAATTCGGACATCAGCTCCGGTGTCATAAATCCGGTACTTCCACAGACAAGAGGAATACCCATATTCAGTATTTGCCTACAGTTGCTTTCGGCAGAAGAAGGTCCGGTAAATTCGATTGCTGCATCTACCTCTTTCCAAATGGGTGATTTAAACTTGTCATCTTCTCCTTTGTCTATTGTTAGCACGATCTTGTGTCCTCTTGACAAAGCTATCTTTTCGATGGCATGGCCCATTCGTCCATACCCTATAAGAGCTATATTCATTGTATTATCTATTGTTATATGATGGACGGCAAAGCTTAAGAATAGCTTCCACCTTGGATGAATCGATATTCCTTGCCTCTCCGATCTTCCAACGACGGTCAGCAAAACGCTTGACAATTTCATTATCTATATTCTGAGGAACTTGTGCATCGCTAAGTCGAGTTGGAAGACCCAAAGACTGGAAGAATTCTTCTGTCATTTGTATTGCTTTATCAATCTTTTCGTTGTCTGAACCCTCCTTTATATGGAGTACCCGTTCTGCATACTGAAGGATTTTGGGGCCTTTTTGATCTTTCATTATGCGCATAAGTGCCGGCAAAATAATGACAAGACTTGCGCCATGAGTGAGACCCGCAAGGGCGGTAAGCTCATGGCCAATACTGTGTGTGGCCCAATCTTCAGTAATTCCCCAAGAAAGGAATCCATTGAGTCCCATTGTGGCAGAAATCATATAATTGGACATGAGATCGTAGTTGGTTTTGTCTTGTCTAATCTTAGGCGCAATTTCCATTACTGTCATCAAAACCCCTTCGGCAAAACGATCCATAATCATACTTTCATCCTTGACGGTTAGATATTGCTCCATGACATGCACAAATGTGTCTGCAAGTCCACAAGCAATTTGATGATCGCTAAGAGAATAGGTTACTTCCGGATCCAGAACAGAAAATTTGGGATGTCTACTGCTGAATGCAAACTTTTCTTTGGTCTTTTTACAAGAAATGACGGCGCCACTATTCATTTCGCTTCCTGTAGCAGGAACGGTTAGAACACTTCCAAAAGGCATCACCTTTTCTGCGTAGTGCGATCTGACAATGTCCCATGGATCTTTATCTGAAACTATACCGGCAGCTATCAATTTGGTTGCATCTATAACCGAGCCACCTCCTACAGCAAGGATAAAAGTAGCTTTGTATTCTTTTCCTTGAGCTACAGCTTTGCGCACAGTCTCAACTGTTGGGTTGGCTTCTATACCCCAGAACTCGGAATAATCATAACCTTCCAATGCTTTGATTACTTGATCATACACACCATTGCGCTTTGCACTTCCACCACCAAAGGTAATGAGAATGCGCTCTTTCTTATCAATTAACTTATTGAGTCCGGCAAGGGAGTCTTTTCCAAAGATTAGCTTGGTTGGACAATAAAATTCAAAATTTCTCATAACAAATGTCTCTTGTTGCTTACTTAATAGTTTGATCTCCTTCTGCTAAGGGGATTTGAAACCATCCATTGTTGTTTGTTTTTAACCTTACGAAGATACACATTTTGTCACAAAGAGGATTGTCGTCTGAAGACACATCTTTGCAATCAAAAAGTGAAGATTGTTATGAAACATTGCAACGGAGGAATAAGAGCCTGAAATAGAAGGTGTTTGCTGTGTAATCTTGTTAATTAGGAATAACCCAAACTTCATGATTGATCAAAACAAAAAAAGGATATCAAAATCAATACGATTTGATATCCTTTTGAATGTGATTGAGCCGGGATTCGAACCCGGGACCGACTGCTTAGAAGGCAGTTGCTCTATCCAGCTGAGCTACCCAACCAGCCTTTTGTTTGAAACCCAATGAGCATGTGTCATTGAATTCGATTGCAAATGTAGTGCTTTTATTTAAACTGGCAAGCGTTTTTAGAAACTTTATTCCCGATTTTCTTGCGGTAGGTGCTCTAACTTTCTCTAAAACTGATCAATAGAATAATCATTTGTTTTTTATTGCTGTCCGATAAAAGTTTCATAGGACATATTAATGATGCTCAATCGCTGAATTTATGCGGTTGAGCATTTCATTTTTACAAGATAAGCCCCCCCTAATCAAAAAGCGAGGGTATTAAAGGGG
>NZ_JBHSGO010000027.1:0-1089 GCF_042654485.1 Falsiporphyromonas endometrii
CGCTTGTAGGCAGACGGGTTCAGGTTCTATTGCACTCCTCTCGTCGAGGTTCTTTTCACCTTTCCCTCACGGTACTTGTTCACTATCGGTCTCTCGGTCATATTTAGCCTTACGGGATGGGCCCCGCCAATTCACGCAGAATTTCTCGTGCTCCGCGCTACTCAGGTGCCGGATAGATCCGTCGTCTTTTTCGAGTACGGGACTTTCACCCCCTACGGTCCAAGTTTCCACTACGGTTCCTCTAAAAACTCCTTCTCACCTCTCCGGTCCTATTACCCCGCCTCGTGCCGAAACACCGACGGTTTGGGCTAATCCCCGTTCGCTCGCCGCTACTGGGGGAATCACTGTTGTTTTCTTTTCCTGTGGGTACTGAGATGTTTCAGTTCCCCACGTTCGCCCGAGTCTTAAATCTCGTGACAGGTCCGAAACCTGCCGGGTTGCCCCATTCGGATATCTGCGGATCAATTCGTATGTGCCAATCCCCGCAGCTTTTCGCAGCTTATCACGTCCTTCTTCGCTTCCGAGAGCCAAGGCATCCACCGTCTGCCCTTATGGAATTTATCCATCTTTGCATGCCGCATTTTCGCGGCTTAGTTGATATCTATTGCTCTATTATATTCTATTGCTTCTTGATTCGTAAAATAAGTCAAAGATCGCTTCCGCTTCTTATGGCGGATCGTGGAGAATATCGGATTCGAACCGATGACCCCCTGCTTGCAAAGCAGGTGCTCTAGCCAGCTGAGCTAATCCCCCGTATATCTGTTCCTTTCAAGTAGTCCCAGGCAGAGTTGAACTGCCGACCTCTACATTATCAGTGTAGCGCTCTAACCAACTGAGCTATAGGACTGGCAGGGTCTCGCCTTTTCCTTTCTACTCTCCGTCAACGGAGGCGGCCTTCCCCTTCTTCTATATAAGGATCATAAGAAACAAAAGTGCAGCGTCAAATACTACACGCCGTAATGTTTTACCATAACAAACTCCAGAAAGGAGGTGTTCCAGCCGCACCTTCCGGTACGGCTACCTTGTTACGACTTAGCCCCAGTCACCGGTATTACCCTAGTACGCCCCTCGCGGTTACGTGCTTCAGGT
>NZ_JBHSGO010000028.1:0-4797 GCF_042654485.1 Falsiporphyromonas endometrii
TCGGACAGCCTACTTTGGAACTCAAAGGGGGGCTTATCTTGTAAAAATGAAATGCTCAACCGCATAAATTCAGCAATTGAGCATCATTAATACGTCCTTTCCAACTTTTATCGGACAGCAATGATATGTAAATATCTTCCTTAGCCCATAGCTAACTGTCTAAAAATTCATTGTGATGTGATTTAGTGGTACTTACATCAAACTATTGTATAGGGTAAAGGACAATGATTAGTCTTACTTAAGTTGACTTTTTGGATATTTTGTTGAGCAAAAGAATTAGTAAAGTTTTCCGTTTGTTATTGTTAATCATTTGAATATTAGTTATATAATAAAATTGTTAGTTAGACAAAGTTTTCCAAAAGAATAATTATAATCTATCTAACTACTAATTAGTTGCTACAAAATATTTCAAAAATACCCATGTTTATCTTGCTTTTATTACAAAATGCCTTTACCTTTGTCACATCAATTTTGGGAGAAATGATCAAACATTTTATCCTTATTATTGAGTAGATATTTTAACACTTTCTTACTAAATAATTATGAATATGAAGCCAACAATGACCTCTTTATTTATAGTGAAGCGAGACGGAAAAGAGCAACCGTTTGAAGCTTCTAAAATTCGACAAGCGATAGCAAAGGCATATCGTGCCGGTGGAGTTCAAGAAAATACGGACAAAATCAATCAAATTGTCAGTCATATTGAGGGGGTGGCACGCCAAGATTTGAGCCACAAGTTGGCAGTAGAGGAGATTCAGGATTTGGTGGAGAGTCTACTAATGAGTACAGATCCGTATATAGCAAAAAAATATATCCTATACCGCGAACATAGAACCATTGAAAGAGAAAAGAAAACCTCTCTTAAACACACAATGGATGGTATTGTCAGCATCGAAAAGAATGATACCAATCTTGGAAATGCCAATATGAGCGCACATACTCCTGCCGGTCAGATGATGACTTTTGCAAGCGAGATAACAAAAGACTATACGCACAAATTCCTTTTGGCTCCTGCTTATAGTCGTGCCCATAGAGATGGCTATATCCATATTCATGATCTCGATTATTATCCAACAAAGACAACTACATGTGTGCAATATGATTTGGAGGATATTTTCGAAAGGGGATTTAAGACGAAAAATGGAAGTGTCCGTACACCTCAGAGTATACGTTCGTACGCAACTTTGGCCACCATTGTTTTTCAGACAAACCAGAATGAGCAACATGGCGGGCAATCAATCCCTGCTTTTGATTTCTTTATGGCTCCGGGGGTACGTAAAAGTTTTAGGAAATACTTGCAAAACAACATTATATTCTTGGATGACCTAAATCAGGATGCAGATTTGGATGAGAAGACAATCAAGTCAAAGCAGGAGAAGATAAAATCGGAACTTAACGAATTTAATCCTCAACTTCTACGTACCGAAGCTGAAGCTCAAAGATTGCATGAGATGTTGTCTAAGAATGGATATAAAATATCGTTGCAAGAGACCAAGCACCTTCTATACAAGTCTTATGATGCAACTCGAAAAGAGACACATCAAGCAATGGAGGGCTTTATACACAACTTGAATACTATGCACTCGAGAGGTGGCAATCAGGTTGTTTTTAGTTCCATAAACTATGGTACTGATACCAGCTTAGAGGGGCGTATGGTCATAAGGCAACTTCTGATTGCAACACAAGAGGGATTAGGTCAAGGAGAAGTACCTATCTTTCCGATTCAAATCTTTAAAGTTAAAGAGGGTATCAACTACTCTGACGAGGATTATGAATTATGTATGAAGAATTTTGATAAGGCTCTTAAGGGTGAGGTTCAGTTTAAGACTCCAAACTTCGATTTGTTGGTCTTGAGTTGCCAGGCTACAGCCAAAGCTCTTTTCCCTAATTTCTTATTCTTGGATACACCGTTCAACAAGAATGAATTATGGAAGGCTGATGATCCTAAACGCTATTTATATGAAATTGCCACAATGGGATGTCGTACAAGAGTCTTTGAAAATCTAAGAGGTGTCAAATCCAGTGTGGGACGAGGCAATCTGTCTTTCACTTCAATCAATTTGCCGAGATTGGCAATAGAGGCTATGCGTGAAGCAGAAGAGTATTGTCCTGATGGGACCAAAGAGCGATTAAGAGAAGATGCGCGAGAGATTTTTTTGCAAAAAGTCAAAAGAATGGCATGCTTGGCTGCAGATCAGCTTCATGACAGATTTTTATATCAGAGAACGGCTCTTGCAAGGCAATTCCCATTTATGATGAGCAATGATGTGTGGAAGGGAGGCAGTAAGCTTAATCCTAATGATGAAGTGGGAGATGTAATAGCTTCCGGTACATTGGGTATTGGCTTTATTGGAGGTCATAATGCCATGGTGGCAATATATGGAGAAGGGCATGCCCACAACAAAGCGGCTTGGAATACATTGTATGATGCCATAATGGAGATTAATAAGGTTGCAGATAGTTATAAGAAAAAATACAATCTCAACTATTCTGTTTTGGCAACACCGGCAGAAGGTTTGTCAGGACGTTTTACCAAGATGGACCGTAAAAGATTTGGTATCATTCCAGGGGTGACGGATTTGGATTATTATGTCAATTCTTTCCATATAGATGTCAGAGAACCGGTAAGCATAGTAGAAAAGATTAAGTTGGAAGCACCATTTCATGCAATCTGTCGTGGAGGTCATATTACATATGTCGAACTTGATGGTGAGGCAAAGAAAAATGTTTCGGTCATGCTTAAGATTGTGAAAGCTATGAAAGATGCCAATATAGGTTATGGCTCTATCAATCACCCGGTGGATACATGTCAAAGTTGTGGATATAGAGGCGTGATTTATTCAAAGTGTCCTGTCTGCCAGTCAGAGAAAATAGCCAGATTAAGACGTATCACCGGATATCTGACCGGAAGCCTTGAGACTTGGAATAGTGCTAAGCAGGCTGAAGAACATGATAGGGTAAAGCATCATTGAGAAATCAATAAGCTATTTTGAAATAGTCCTTATTCCGAGAAGAGAATTTCTTTAGTGGTCAGTTTTGTATTATAATGAACAGCAATAACACATAAAGAAATCTCGAATTGTCACATATACTGTCACCCTCTAATGTCTTAATAACTTTGGAGGGTGATGCTGTGACGATTGGAGAGTTGTATGCAAAGCATTCTGCAATCCAATTTAGCAACTTCTACTCTTCAATTTGTGCTTCAATATCATCAAAGCAGCGCCTTAAGTTAGAAAGGAAAAGATTTTAATGAGAATACTCAATATCTATCGTTCAACCATCAGCGATGGCCCCGGGTTAAGATATTCCATCTATTTGGCCGGATGCAATCACGCTTGTCCGGGATGTCACAATCCTTCCTCATGGGATCCAAATGCAGGAATGGAGGTGACTGAGTCGATGATTGAGCGTATTATATATGAGATTAAGTCTGACTATTTGCTTGATGGTATTACTATTAGTGGTGGTGATCCTTTTTATAACCCAATGGAGCTAACCTCATTCCTTAAATTGCTCAAAGAAGAGACACATATGAATATTTGGTGTTATACCGGATATACTATTGAACAGATAAGAGGTAGTGAACTTTTGAGTAAACCACTGCCTTATATAGACACATTGGTTGAAGGACCATTTGTCAAAAAACTTTTTGATCCTACATTATCTTGGAGAGGAAGTAGCAATCAGCGCATCATTGATCTGCATCAAAATGATGCCAATGAGTAGCATAAATCAAATTCTTTATCATTATTATCAACGCTAAGGTGAAAGACAGATTTATCATTTCATCCCAAAACCTATATCATTTGCCCTTGAGAATTCTGTTTTTTTGATACTGTCCCGAAAAAGTGTGTAAGACCCAAGGCTGTTATCTTTGAAAAAATAAAATAAAACAGTAAAACAGTATGGATCTCACACAAGTACAAATTAAAGAAATTATTTCGAATTGTCTGTCAGGTAAAGACGGACTTAACAAATTGGTGACGCTTATAATGGAAATCATCATGGAGGGAGAACGCACCATCTATTTGGATGAGCACCGGGACTATGGGAACGGTTTTCGTCCCCGCAAAATTCTCTACGAGGGGAATATGCTCGAACTTCGAGTTCCGAGAACCCGGGTTCGTGGGTTTATGCCTGTTCTTTTGGGGATATTGAAAGATCAGGAAGAAGAGATGGCCCGTCTGTGCTCCCTGATGTATTCGCAGGGCAGCACGATGCAGGACATCTCCAAATGCTTCGAACTGCTTTACGGAAAAGAGATGAGTACGAGCAGCATCAACCGTCTGAGCATAGGAACACGCTCCCGTGTGGAAGCCTTTATGAGTCGCAAGCTTCCCTGTCGCCTGGAAGCTCTGATCATCGATGCCACCTTTATTCCGGTCAGGCGCGGAGGCAGTTGTACCAAAGAGGCCTTCTTTGTGGCCATGGGTTTGAGCGAAGAGGGACGACGTGAAATTGTCGGGATCTACAACAATCCAACCGAAGGAAGTCATATTTGGAGATCCTTCTTTTCCGACTTGAAGGCACGCGGGCTGAAGGAACTGAAACTGATTGTTTCGGACGGATTGTGCGGGATAGAAGAGGTGGCTTCGGAGTGTTTTAAGGGGGTGTCGGTTCAATTGTGTACCGTTCACAAGAAGAGGGAGCTTCAGGCCAAAGTGAGACCGCGGGACAAGGCTTTGTTTTCATCGGAATTGAAAGAGGTATTCAGTACGGAATCTTCTATAAGGAGTTCTCGAGAAGGGGTGGAACGAATGAAAGCGTTTTGTGCAAGATGGGGCAGGAGTTATC
>NZ_JBHSGO010000029.1:0-2474 GCF_042654485.1 Falsiporphyromonas endometrii
CCCGGGGGGACGCCAATCCCCCCGGTGTTTTTCATGCCCGCCTGACGGATGAACAAAACAATGAATTGAAATGATTAATTTTGACTCAAAGATAAACCTCCTTTACACACTTTTTGGGATACTACCAAACCAATAGGACGAAACCGTCCTATCTGAATGTTAATATATGTATAGGTGGCTTTTTATGGACAAATTGGCGGCTTAAAAATGGACTTTAGGCCGCCTTTTTTGTAAGGTCGCGCGACTTGCAATCCATTCTCGCGCGACTTTGAACCTAAACTCGCGCGAGGTTGCACCTGAAGTAGCGCGACTTCGCATGTCAAGGTCGCGCGACAACGGATCGAAAGTCGCGCGAGAATAGATTGCTTCTCGCGCGAGCTTATTTGTTAAAATAGCGCATAAAAAGGCCCGTTTCGTACTAATAAAACGGGCAAAGTGTGTATAGGGTCATATTCCCCTAACCCTTGAAATTGAGATTTTGAAGTTGAATGAGTGTTGTTTGAGTAGCTTTTGGTGTACTAACCAGGATAACAGTATTTAACAGATAAAGTCCTTTTAAGACGAGCTTCACAGCCCATAGAGAAAGACCATTCATAAGATCATATTTGATGATTACAAAGTCACCTATCTCTGCCTCCTTGATAAGACATATCTTACCTTCAAGGAGGAAGATACCTCCAAGCAAAAGGACAATCAAAAGTAAGGTAAATAATATGTTTATCATCATGTATCTTATTCTTAACTGGTCACTAATGTACTAAAAAGGAATCTCTTTCGCAATGATACAGCAATTATATTAATTCGAAAACAGAAAAAGCCTATTTTTCAAATAGAGCTATATGGAGATTGGAAGGAGGGGGAAGTGTTGGAAGAGAGGGGTTTTGCATAGAAGAGCCAGATGGGGTGAGGGTAAGAGTTAACGGTTTTTATGCAGGAGTTTCGTTACCAGGTCATTACCTATTTTCCGCTGTGAACTCTATGTAACTGGTAATTATTCTAAACTGGTACTGTTGCATGAGGCTCAGTGTTTTGCATAGCAATGAATGCTTTGGTAACGGGGAACTTTGCCCATAAAACTAAAGCATATGCAAAAGAGTAAGATGAAGGTGTTGCTCAACCTCAAAAAGAGCAATTTGAATAAGGAGGGTAAGGCTCCGATTATGGGGCGAATAACTGTTGGGCAGTTTATGGATCAATTCAGTTATAAACTCTCTTGTGACCTTGAGCTGTGGAATGCTCGGGAGAGCCGTCTGAATGGTCAGAGACGAGAGGCTGTTGTAGTGAATAGTAAGCAGAGCAGATACTCCTATCTATTCACAATACGTTTAGCATGTCGGTATTGATATAAAAAGCTAATACTTTTGGCTACTACCAAGCTAGGAATTTATTCCCTCTGTGGAGCGAGGTGTTTTGTTGGACAAAAACACACCTGCCAAGTTAGAAAAAGGGTGAGAGTTTTAGGTTACCCAAAACTGTCAACAGGTTATCAAATTCAATGAATACTCTTGTAAATGTGAGGTTATGAAATCAGATTTTAATGAAAAAACAGTATCAAATTATATAGACTTAAGGAACCTAAGGTGTTTTTCAGGCTTATATTTTACCGTTCAATTAGCTTCTCATAATGTTAATAATAGTGTATTTTATGTGCTAACATAAAAACTACGCAGATTCATTTGTATAATTGACACCTATACGCTTAGTATAAAACTATTAATAATGATGTTTTGATATATTGCAGAAAGCTTCGAGAGTAGTCTGTTTTTTGCTAAAATAATAATCTTACTTACACTGTTGTTGAGCCTATCCTCTTAAAATTTCCGATCCTTTTTAGAAGTATTTAGGCTGAAACTATATCTATGAATTCATCTTTGAAATTCATTTTTCTATCCGGTTTTATAGCTTGTGGCTATGAAATTGCAATCACAATATAGAAGAGTCAAAATAGATCAAACTGTACTTACATTAATTGTGGGATCACTATTGATATTTTAGAATGCATTTTATTTGGAGAGGAATGTTTTTCTTAATTTGTTTGATTGATTTGAGTTGTTTTTTAGAATTGAGCTTACAAGTTCTATATGATTCATCAATTTTTGAAATTTATACTCCTCATTCCCTTAAATCAATAAATATAAATCATTGAAATAAATCAATTTATCTATCTGTAAACAAGTTAGTTAAATGTATTTTTGGTCAATCTTAACTCATAATAGGAGCAAAAAATATGAGAGCACCTCACCATTACTAATGATTTTTGCTCTAATTCCTTGTTCAGACCTTATCATATATCTGCTTTGATCATTTGAAACCGATCTGAGAGGTTGTTATAATCTTTGATTTAAAGTTAGAAGCTGTTTAAATTTAATTGAAAAACAATCTTATACAAGGTGTTAATATATTGAATATCAGTAGGTTAGTTGATTTATTATTTGTAACTTTATGATTATCAAACAATTAAAGTTATGGAGCAA
>NZ_JBHSGO010000030.1:0-13392 GCF_042654485.1 Falsiporphyromonas endometrii
ACTTTTGTGCATTGTCTTTCTTGTAAGTTTCTATGATAAAGATAAGACAATTGGGGCTGATTCCTGTGAAGGAAGTTCAGCCCCTTATTTTTTGTTTTGTGATATTTTTATCGGACAGCAATAATATGTAATTGGTGTTTATTTGACATTTTATGAAGATGTTTTTGAATAAATCTCATAACCATCTTCTTTTGTTGTATTTATTGGTCAATCTTCCTCATCTTCATCTTCTATTACACTGATGTACGCAGGGTCGATCTCTGAGGCTGCTACCACTACGAGGTCGTCAATTTTTACGACAACTCTTTTTCTTCGTTTTCCTTTGATTTTGATGAGAGTTCCTTCCAGTCCGTCAAAGGCTGTTCCGTGTACTCTAACTTTGGTGCCGGCCTTTAAGTTCAACTCATCTAACTTGAAGTATATGAGGTCTTCTTCGAACTTGGAAGCCACCTTGATAAAGGTTTCCATCTGTCTCTTTGGAATGGTGATGATTTTCCTCTTTCCTTCGTAAATCGTGGTCATAAACTGTAACTTTGGATGAGTCTTTTTGAACAAAAGCAACCTCTCCTTTGTTGAATATACGAAGACAAGAGTGGGAATGGCCGGTAATAATTTTCTGTATTTCTTTCCATTTCTATTGACCAATTGGTATCTCATGGGAAGGAAACACTCTATACCACACTCCTCCAGTTCCTCTTTGGCTTGCTTTTCTCTTCTGAAAGCAGCCATAGCGAACCATTGCATTTTGTCATTTTCTTTTTTGTAGTTGTTAAGTGAGGTCATTTATGACTGTAGGTTTTTCCTATTTATATGCGTTTTTACATACTCTTGGGACCTTGAAATACACATAAATGATTGTATTTCAATTAGTTTCTTTGTGTATCTTTGTTTATGTCCTCTTATTATCATGGAGGGGTAAAATCATTTTGACCAGCACAAAGATAGTCAAAATCTTTACTCTTAGTTCTGTCGGTCAGATAAAATATGGTCCTTTTTGGCCAGTTTCATTTCAATATATTCTTCTTTTTGATTTGATTAGCATTCTTTTAATTATCATATATCTTTCAAAATATAGTGTTTGCGTGTTTATTTATTCAGATTTGATTGTTAATTGTATTAGATTGTTTTTTCTGTTATTCCTTTGTTTTCTTTTTCTTTTTCTCTTAATACCGGTGTTTCACTGTTTGTTAGCATATTGTGATGTATGTGATCAAATAAGAATCTCGCATCCAACGCGATGATATGTCAATGAGTTGTGATTTTAATTTTAAGTTTTTCTGAATTTAGACCGAATATAATTGTCAGATTACAAGGCGGAAAGAGTTTATATTGAGAATGTTGTGTCATTCTCACAAATTTGATTGCAAATTAGGTGACTTTGCAAAAAGGATGAGATGCGAGGCGCTGAGGTTGAGGATGAAAGGAGTGTCCTTCTGTACGTGACTGAATCTGAATACAGAAAGCAACGAAGCAGATCGCCTCTTTATGATTTCTTTTGGTTGCTTTTGCTTTATGTCTTCAGTCACATAGCCCGCTATGCTCCTTCATCCATAATTCAAAATCAACTCAAAATTATACTCATAAAGTTTAGATAGGGGTTGGGTTGCTTTTGCTTTATGTCATCAGTCACATAGCCCGCTATGCTCCTTCATCCATAATTCAAAATCAACTCAAAATTAAACTCATAAAGTTTAGATAGGGGTTGGGTTGCTTTTGCTTTATGTCATCAGTCACATAGCCCGCTATGCACCTTCATCCATAATTCAAAATCAATTCAAAATTATACTCATAAAGTTTAGATAGGGGTTGGGTTGCTTTTGCTTTATGTCATCAGTCACATAGCCCGCTATGCTCCTTCATCCATAATTCAAAATCAACTCAAAATTATACTCATAAAGTTTAGATAGGGGTTGGGTTGCTTTTGCTTTATGTCATCAGTCACATAGCCCGCTATGCTCCTTCATCCATAATTCAAAATCAACTCAAAATTATACTCATAAAGTTTAGACGAGGGATTGGTTGCTTTTGCTTTATGTCATCAGTCACATAGCCCGCTATGCTCCTTCATCCATAATTCAAAATCAACTCAAAATTATACTCATAAAGTTTAGACGAGGGATTGGTTGCTTTTGCTTTTGCACTATGTCTCCAGTTACGCAATATTATCATAAGGTTTAGACAGGGAATGAAGATTTCTGAATTTAGACCGAATATAATTGTCAGATAACAAGGCTGGAAGAGTTTTTTATTGAGAATGTTGTGCCATTCTCACAAATTTGATTGCAAATTAGGTGACTTTGCAAAAAGGATGAGATGCAAGGCGCTGAGGTTGAGGATGAAAGGAGCGTACTTCTGTACGTGACTGAATTTGAATACAGAAAGCAACGAAGCAGATTGCCTCTTTATGATTTCTTTTGGTTGCTTTTGCTTTATGTCTTCAGTCACATAGTCCGCTATGCTCCTTCATCCATAATTCAAAATCAACTCAAAATTATACTCATAAAGTTTAGACAGGGGGGGTGCTTTTGCGCTATGTCTCCAGTTACGCAATATTATCATAAGGTTTAGACAGGGAATGAAGATTTCTGAATTTAGACCAAATATAATTGTCAGATTACAAGGCGGGAAGAGTTTATATTGAGAATGTTGTGTCATTCTCACAAATTTGTGATCAAATTTGGTGACTTTGCAAAAAGGATGAGATGCAAGGCGCTGAAGTTGAGGATGAAAGGAGCGTACTTCTGTACGTGACTGAATTTGAATACAGAAAGCAACGAAGCAGATTGCCTCTTTATGATTTCTTTTGGTTGCTTTTGCTTTATGTCTTCAGTCACATAGCCCGCTATGCTCCTTCATCCATAATTCAAAATCAACTCAAAATTAAACTCATAAAGTTTAGACGGGGGTGCTTTTGCTTTTGCGCTATGTCTTCAGTTACGCAATATTATCATAAGGTTTAGACATGGAATGAATTTTTCTGAATTTAGACCGAATATAATTGTCAGATTACAAGGCGGAAAGAGTTTTTATTTGTGAGCATACTAATGTATGTGATCGAATAAAAATCTCGCATCCAACGCAGTAATATGTCAATTATATCGGTCTAAAAGAGGATGGCTCTCATCGTATCATCCCTCCACTCTTGAGAAATGAATTCTTCTGCGGGATTGTCATCATAAGAGAGTATATTTCTTGTCATATAGTTTATTTTGATTTTGTTGTATGCTTTTATGGCTTCTGTCAAATCTTTTTTGTCGAAGTAGACTTGTAGTCCCAGTCTTGTATTTCCAGCCACAATAAGGAAGTACATATTTTTGCTTTTCGATGTGTAGTAGACTCTATTATTTGCAGACATTTTTAATTCTTGATTATAGGTTTGCATAATCTTATTTGCTATCTGCATGGCTATTGTTCTTGATTTCCCGCAAGCGTTGAAGTGTAGCCCAAAAAGGTATTTCATTGCTCTTAGTTTTATTGTCTTTGCCTCCTTTTCCTTTATCAAGTAGTCGTATAGTGGTTCGTGGAGATTGTTGTTGAAGCTGAGAATTATTGAAGCTATATGTATATCCGGATTAATTTCTATCGGGACATTCTTTAGGTTGTATTCTATTTCGTTTTTGTTTTGCTCCGCTATTTTGAATTTTATCCTGTCGTAAGTCATTTGCTTCAGTATGTCGTCTATACTGCTTTGGGCGGAATATTCCCCAAAGTCGCTATTGTCAGTATGCCTAAACAGCTTGTTTATTAAGTCAGTAGCATTGTAATATTTCGAATTTGCATTTGATTTGTTTATTGCCCATGGTGCAGGTATGGCCGTTGCAAATTTGTAGTTCGGTATTACGGTGACCATACCTTCCGAATTTACTATGCCGTATTGTCCGGCAGATTCTATAAGTATATGATTTTGGTCAATATCTATAGCTGTTATATAGGATGGCGAAATGATTTCATTTTTATTGACATCTATCCATCCGGTCCCCATGTCTTTTTGCACGATGGCTCTTTGGTAATGCACATCTTCTGCATGGTCGTAGGTTGGGCTTATGACTATATTCCCTTTTTTGTCTATAAAACCATATTTATTGTCTTTTTTTATTCTGGCATATCCTTCTGAGAATGGAAAACCTTCATCTGCATCTACAATGATTTTGCATACTCCATCGGGGTTGATGTAACCTACTTTGTTGTTAAACTTGATTGTTGCCAATCCATTTTTGAAAGATTCTGCATCTGTAAAAATGGGTTCGATTACAAATTTTCCCGTTATGTCTACATATCCCCATTTGTTTTTCAATTTGGCCGGTGCCAAGTACATGCTGTCTGAAGGGTCTTTGTATGTTTCTTTTTGTTTGGCTGTTTTTTTGATCTGTGTAAAAACTTTCATCTGTTGGAAGGTCGGACGGATGATTGTCATTCCCTCTTTGTTGATGGCTCCCCACTTGTTGTTTAACCTTACTATTGCGTATGGGCTTTGACTAAAGCCATCGGCTTCGCTATATATCATTGGGGCTATAATCTTTCCTTTGTCATCAATAAATCCTACTTTCCCGTGTATGCTGCTTATCATTGCTGTTGAATTGTGAAATGCTTCTACAGCTTCGACACCATCTAATTTGAATAGAATTTTGCCGGATCTGTTGATACATATAGGGTATTCACCCTCCTTAACGACAAATGCTTTTCCTTCGCTGAAGTCTGTTCCGTCTGCATAATCGGGACTGATGATGTATTTCCCTTCTTGATTGATATATCCTACCTTGCCATTTTGATTTTTGACTTTAGCTCTTCCTTCTCGGAAGTTGGAAGCCGTTCTATATACCAAGGGGATTTTGATGTTTCCTTCTGTATCGATATAGCCCCATTTGTGTACAGTATGTGCAACCGGGATTAGTATGTCTTTGCTGTCATTATGATGAAATTTGTCTTGGCAAGAGGTCATTAAAAGAGCTCCAAAAGTTGCTACAACACAAATATGCATTATGAATATAAGTATTCTTTTCATTGCGCTAAGTACCTGCTGTAGAGTATTATTTGTTAGATATGATTGGGTCGGGATACCAATTATTGCACAACAAAAATAGTAAAATAAATTTGATGTATTAACGATTTTGATATAGTCTATTGCATAAAGGCTGTGTTGTTTTATTTAATTTAACCCAAATATATCCTCAAAGTGAGATTGAACTTAAGAAGGCTTTCGAGTTTAAGTGCCAAATAATAGAATAGTATATGTCAGTTTGTGTCTTGATCTATGGTTTGCGGCTGAATAGGTTATAATAATATCTCTATTTGCAAATTGGGCTGAAAGTGGTCCCCACAATGGAAGAATAGTATTTTAAGATGAAAGAAGCTGCAAGCCAGGCAACTATCATTCTGTTGCAAGACTTGCAGCTTAAGTGCAGAAATATGTGCCAATCTAAGGAACTATATATGAATGGTAGCTCTAACTGATCCTATTGAGTGTTGTCAACTTTTTAAGAAAATCTAATGGCTTTCGTGATTAAATATCAATGAAAAGCCTTTCTTAATCAGATGCCTAAATCAGTTCAAAAACTTCATAAATGTATATCCTTTTCATTGACATGCTTGTATTGTTATATGGGGTTTTATAGTCTTATATGTTTATCTTGACCTTTACTTTCCTCAACGGAGCACTTGGATCATTACAGATGATGTTGACATTTGAGGAGATCCCTTTCCATCCTTTTTCTTTAATTACTTGAGGAAGTACTTCCAAAGTAAGTGTCTTTGATTGTCCCGGTTTTATAGGCCCAATTTTTCGAGGGTGTTTGATAGCAGGATTTTCGCAACTAATATCTTCTATCTTCAATGTTTTCTTCCCTTCGTTTTTGATTTCTATGTCAATCTTTTGTGGATTTAGAGATGTTACTTTTCCCAGGTCGTAATATGTGTTGAGTGCAAGCTTGGGAGATCCGTTCAGTATATCTTCCATTGACTTGTACTCTGCAAAATCATCCACTATAGGTGCTACGATAATGATATTGCCTTTGGATTTTGTTCCGGAGTAATTTTCAACTTCAAAATACAATGGCTCATTATGCATTTTTATTGACAGAGCTTTGTTTTTCAAAATATGTATGGGTATTTCCAATGGTTCGATTGGACCTACTTCATACTCGGTCTTGTCTAAAGTGATAAAGGATGGAGTGTGAAGTATGTGCACCTTTATTGGGTGACTCTTGTCAGAGTTGTAGGATTTGATTCTCATGGTGTGTGTGCTGCCTCTTTTGACGGGAGGAAATATAAATTTCTGATCTGTCAATCTTAGCGGTCCTACTACAAGTGGATACATTAGTCCGGCATGGTTGCTTGTCGTACTTACATCTCCTTTGATAGTCAGAGCTTTCATGCCGTTTTGGGAGTTTGAGTAGATATAAACCCTCTTGATAAATGGACCCGGTCGACCTAAAGGGTTATATGCCACCTTGATAACAGAGCTTTCGCCCGGGGCTATGGCCTCTCTTGGCCAATCAGGGGAAGTGCAACCACAGTCCGAAGTTACTCGGCTGATGACAAGTGGTGCATTGCCTGTGTTTTTGAAACCGAAGTTGCATACTACCGAACCTCTTTCCTCAGCTACATCTCCAAAGTTATATGTAGAGTCTTTAAAAGTCATCACAGCTGAAGCGGATTGAGCCATCAGCGAATGATTTGTTTTGTTGACGCTTGTAATAAGCAACAGAGCCACCAATATTAGGTAGCTCTGCTTGATTGTTCCATAAAAGAATCTGTTCATCATTGGACATTACCTTTTATCTTGAGTGTAAAAGCTCCATCTTTACCATTGGAGTATACTGCAATAGTTTTTACGAATTGTCCCGGACGTCCCGCAGGATTGTATGTGACTGTGATTTTGCCACTTTTGCCCGGAGCGATAGGCTCTTGCTCATATTGGGGAGTTGTACATCCACAAGATGCTATTACTCGAGTGATTACCAGAGGTGCCTTTCCTGTGTTTGTTACAGTAAAGACACAACTTACCTTGCCATCAGATTCTTTGATATTACCAAAATCATGTTCGGTAACCTTAGCTGAGATAGTTGCTTTGTCTCCACTTTGTGCATAAGCAACTCCGCAGAGCATCACCATCATACTGAATAGATAAAATAACTTTTTCATCTTTTATAGGTTTAATAAATAAATTACTCTTTCATATGTGTTTGACTCTTAGTGCTATCGTAGGTTTAATGCTTGCTTAGTTATCACATCTTTCAAATGTCTCGGCTGTCATAACTGATATCTTTATTGATGATCTAACTTTTTAATAGCAGGATGCTAACACATAATTGTACAGACAAATATAGCATTTTCCACAAAGATAGTACTGTTTGATGTGTTGTGGTGCCCATTCTTAATAATTTGCTTGAAGTCTTTTCTGACTTTGTCTGACCAAATCCTTTTCAATATAGTCTTATTCATAGCTATGTTGTGGCAAAAATGACTTCAGAAATGGGAGAAACATATTATTTAAATGAACCTAAATGGCTTCTTCGATTGGATTGGATCAATTTGAATGAAAAATATTTTTATGATTAAGTGTCTGATTTGTAGACTACAAGGAATTATTGCTCAAAAAAACTTTCAGGAAAACTTGTACAATTGAAAATAAGTCGTACCTTTGCATCGCTTTCAAGGTCGAAAACCTTACAAAAACGAAAGCTTTAGGTTGAATCGCTAGCTCAGTAGGTAGAGCACATCCCTTTTAAGGATGGGGTCCTGGGTTCGAACCCCAGGCGGTTCACTGAAAAGGAGAGGCTCGTCCACTCCTTTTTTTATATTGTCTCAACTACAAACTATGATACTGCTAAGGGTTGTCCGTACAAAAGGCAACCCTTAGTTGTTTTATATAGATTTGATAATCTGTTTATTCTTTTGTGATCTTGCTTTGTCAATGATGTCTTTGTCTGATTGCCCCAAGCTGAGGTCTCGGATTGTTTTTACGGCCCCTTCAGTAAATAGGGGGATGTGTTATATTCCAAAATCAAGCAATCAAAAGAGAATTGTAGTTATTTAAAACAGACTACTTGTTTAATTGGAATGTTCATTGTTGATCTGTGAGTCACTTGATGATGTATTTTTTAGGGAAATATTTTTCAATGATGATTCCGTATTTCTCCTTGAATATCTTGCATACCTTCTTAAATTTTCGTCCGTGAGGTCTGAGACAGCCCCCCATGCATTCATATATATACTGGTGTATCATCTCATGTATAAGTGTGAATCTAAGTGACTCTTCTGTCCACTTGTTGTCGTGATTAATCTTGATAAGTGGGGTTTTGTCTTTTCTCGATCTTCTTCCTATATAGACTCCATATGTATCTTTATCGTTAAAATCATATAGGTATCCAAAATCGGCTCGGTGAAGTTTACCTTCAAAGTATAGCTTGTTATATGTTTTGTGGAGCTTTTTTAGCGTTTGTTTGGTGAGGTATATGTATTCCTGCTTGATCTCTTCCTGTGATTGAATATCCTTGTTTTCAGACTTTTCCATGATTTTTCCTTCTCCTTTGTTCTATAGTTTAAGGAATATTGTCCCGGTGAATGAGTGTCTATTAGTCGTTGTTAAGTGAATGTCAGTCTCATTCAATCGGGGCATTTATTCCTTATGTATGTTATTGATCGCTTGCATCATTTGTCAACTTACAAACGATTTTTAGTTGTCGAGATTTCTATCTTGGTTTCACTTTTTAATTAAAGTGAAGGGGAATGTGGAATTTTTGAGCGTTATTCAGTGAAATAATTCGCTTGTATGTTGACAAGCCTTTTGGACTCAGCTTCGTGATAGCTACCCTCATAATTTCCTTAAGTGTCAGTCTTAATTGTTTTATGTGATGCTGTTTGTCTATCCATTGTTTGTTGTATTCCATTTTCGTTGCCTCTTTGTTGGCGACTTTTTCTTTGATCAGTTTTAACTTTTTGTTTTCTTGGTCGATATATCTTGCCTGTATTCTTTTCCCAAGTTTGATATAATAGAGTAGCTGTTTGACTTCTAATTGACCTATGTTGTCCAGCTTGTTTAGAGCATATGTCTTATAGGCTTCAAATAGTTCATTTGGGGCCTTTTGGTCGTCTTCACTCCCATTGGGTAGTTTGCTTGCGAAGAGACTTCTTGTATTCGAATCTTTTATCCGAAGGTGATTTTGATCTGTCTCCCTGTTGCATACCCATTTCAATCTGCCATTAATGCAAACTTGAATGTTGTTTTTACCTTTTCTTTCTGCTGTTAAAGCATTTACCGGTTTGTTTTGGTTGTTATTTTTCATTTTTTGTGGTTTTATTTATTAATAATTAATTTAATTCTGCTCTTATCCTATGAGTAGTGTTTGTAGATCCTTTCGGAAGGACAACTCCTAATCATTGTAATAAAGAGAACCTTAACAGAATATCTTCTGAAGGGTTTTTCTTTGTTGAAATGTTTATTATTTGTTGATTATATTTAAATTTATTTCTGTTTGGATGCAACAATCCCATTATGGGTAGATACATTCAAACCCACTTACGCTATAAACTCTTTCTGAGAGTCCTAAATGTTAACATATGAATTCTCATAATCCCACTGATTGAACTGTTAAATAAATTAAACAATTCTTCTTTAGCTGATCATCTTAATCCTTATGAAAAGATAAGTCTCAACTCGCATCATTTTTCCACCGCGTCCGACTATGAGGGAGGATCGGTTGGAGTAACCTCATGGGTTATCTCGGGATGCATTTTCAAAGAAGGATGAAAACCCCCAATAAAACGATGCAAATCTACAACAAAGGTTTGAGATATGCAATAGGGTGCGGTAAAAATCTATTTCTTTTTTGTTTATTCTCTTATGCCAAGGGTGTTGTTTTCTGCTTCTAATATGCTCGTAGTAAGCTCGTAATGAGGATTTAGTCTTTTATATCAAAGTCAATAGCTTTATGTGTTTTACTTTTGCTACCTTTCATAAAAATTAGACTATTAATCGAAAACAGCTTTTCAACAAGGCTGTTTTCTATGTAACATTATTGAATTATGGGTTTGATTAGCTTCTCTATTTCTGTTTTTCGGGTCTTATTGCGATGATTAATCCTATTGCAAATATCCCGGTGTTTCTTGGTCTTGTTAACTCTTATCCTCAGGAAAAGAAATCTCATTTGGCATGCAAAGCTTGTGTGGTTGCCTTTGTTATTTTGGTCTTTTTTATTCTCTTGGGCAAATTTATCTTCTCCATATTCGGGATAACTATCCCGGCTTTTAAGATCACGGGGGGAATTTTGATCTTCAAGATAGGTTTTGATATGCTTTCCAGTAAGCTGTCTCCGGAAAAGCATATGGAGCATAAGGGTGAGCCGGATGATAGTATAGCCATTTCTCCATTGGCAATTCCTTTGCTGGCAGGTCCGGGGGCTATCGTAACGGCAATGGATTCTATTTCTGACACCACTTTTATTCACCTTCTGATAGTTGTTGTTATATCGGCTTTAGTGCTGTTTATCAATTACATTTCACTGAGATCGGGAGATGTTATATCCAAAAGATTGGGGCATAATGTGATAGAGGTATTAAATAAGCTGATGGGTCTAATCTTGGCTATTATGGGAACTGGGATGATTATCTCGGGATTACAACTTTTGCTCCCGAAAGTCTTTGCCAATTAGGCTTATTTAGTTGGGTTGAAACTTCCGATTTATCTCTTGATATATTGCTCTCTTTAGCATTAATATGATATCTTTCGTCATCTATAAATGCGTCATTCCAATTCAAATTTCTTAGTCTATTATGCTATAAATAGTCATTATTATGTAAATAACTATAAAAATATTTGGTGCTATTTTCAGACGAAAAACAGCCTGTTTTTGTGTTTAAACGGCCAATTTTCGTCCAAAATTTTGTGCAGAGTTAATTTTTCAATCTTTTGATGTGTTAAACTATATTAATAGCCACTTGCGATATCTCTCCTAAACACTTAAAAACTGCTTTTAGACTGCTTTTTTTGGAGGCTCGCGCGACTTACAATCCATCCCCGCGCTACTTTGAAAGTGAACTCGCGCGAGGTTGCACCTGAAGTAGCGCGACTTCGTATGTCAAGGTCGCGCGACAACGGATCGAAAGTCGCGCGAGAACAGATTGCTTCTCGCGCGAGCTAATTTGTTAAAATAGCGCATAAAAAAAGCCCGTTTTGTACTATAAAACGGGCAAAGTGGGTAAGAAGGTCAGATGACCCTAACCCTCGTACTTAAGATTTTGAGTTTGAATCAGTGTTGTTTGATCAGCTTTTTGACTGCCAATGAAGGTAACAATATTTAACAAACAAGCCATTCTTATCATGAGCTTCACAGCCCATTGATAAATAGCTTTCTTAAGACTGTATTTGATGATTATGTAGTCATTGATTTGTTCCTCTTTAGTAAGCCATATTTTACCCTCTCGGAGGATTGCTCTTCCAAGTGAAAGGATCGTCAAAAGTATGGTAAGTAATATGCTTATTTCCATGGATTTTATTATTGTTCAATGGCTAAGATACTAAAATTGATCCTCTTTTGCAACGCTATATTATTAAAAGATAAGATGTGAGACGGATGCATCAAGTCTGCAAACGATGTTTCTTAAGTGTCTAAAGAGGGTAGTTTTCTTCAAAAACAAAATGTATTTTTGTCAATGTAAGCCACCTATAATTTAGGGGTTAATTGTATTAAAATATTAATAAGAGATATGAAACATATAGATGGGACAGGGCACAACCTGTCAGAGTGTACCACAATCGTTGTGGGCGAAGATGTTACCGGAGATGGCTCACGTATATTTGGCCGTTCTGAGGACTTTGATGCAATGAGATGTAAGAATTGGTTGGTTTTTCGTGATACGGACAATGGTCCCGAGGAGTTTGTCGCAGACGACAGTCGATTTCGTTGTCCTCTTCCTAAAAAGGCATTAGGCTATACAGCTCTTCCGGATTATCAGTATCATCATGAATGGGGTAGTGCCGGATTCAATTCCGTAGGAGTCGGAGAGAGCTCAACAGAAACCATTTTTAGTAGTCCCGAAGCTCTGAAATATGATCCGTATGTTGAAGATGGATTGGCAGAGAACTGTACTTACAATATCGTACTTCCGTATATTCATACTGCAAGAGAGGGGGTAGAGCGCCTTGGTGCCCTTATTGAGAAGTACGGATCTGCTGAAGGATTTGGGATTGGCTTTATTGATGACAAGGAGACTTGGTATTTGGAAAATGCCTGTGGTCACCATTGGTTAGCTTGTCGTATACCTAAGGACAAGTACTTTGTTACGGGCAATCAGAGCCGATTTAGGGAGTATGATCCAAACGATGTGGATAATTTTATGGCTGATGAAGATTTGCTTCCTTTTGCCAAGCGACATAAACTATGGGATCCGGAGAAGGAGGAGTTCGATTTTCATAAGGTCTATTCCAAGGATGACGTGGATGACACGACGTACAATTATACACGTGTGTGGGGATTGCAGAAGCTATTTACTCCCTCTATGCAGCAAGATGTTGCCAAAAATACTTTCCCTGTTTTTGCAAAGCCCGATAAGAATATTGGTATCAAAGAGCTGCGTGAAGCCTTTCGTTTTCATTATGATGGTACCGATCATGACCCATATCTTCATAACAACGGTAAGGAGCCTTGGCGTCCTGTATCTATCTTCCGAACAACACAGACCCATTTATTGCAGGTGCGTCCTTGGTTGCCCAAAGAGATTGGTTGTATCACTTATGTAGCTAATGGTATGGCGGATCTTGGCGTGTTCCTACCTATTTATCAGGGGATTAAGAAGTTCCCTAAGGCCTATATGGTCGGAGATGCCAAATGTGATGATGTGTCAGCATATTGGCGCTTCCGAAAGGTGATGACCCTCGCCATGACCAACTATAATGCTTATGCTCCCATCGTAAAAGAGACTTATGCACGACTGGAAGAAGAGAACGATCAACGTCAGAAGGAGTTTGAAGACAGATATCTGAAGATCTACAAAGAGCGCCCGATGGAGGCAACAGATATGCTGCAAGAGTTTAATGAAAGCCTGCTCAACAAAGCATTGGAGGTAGCCGACCAACTGGTCAACGAGCTCTTTACACGTATGACCGGCGACATAATGAAAGAATATTTGTTCCATGGAGCATAAAAGATTACAGATACTCTGAAAAGATCTCAAGCGTAACCCCCGAAAGTTCCTAATCCAACTTTCGGGGGTTGTTATTAGTGTCCCTTAAACCTGAATATGTTTTTATAATATTGTGGAATAATATGTTACAATAGTTCGTTAAAAAATATCCAAGCCTAAGCGGCTCTGGCAGTAAATAAAATGAGTTCTTTGAAAAGTTTGTCAATAACTTGCGGGTCTGGGCTAATCCCAAACACGCAAATAAATCGTTCA
>NZ_JBHSGO010000031.1:0-4994 GCF_042654485.1 Falsiporphyromonas endometrii
CAGAAGATTCCGTACTGAATACCTCTTTCAATTCCGATGAAAACAAAGCCTTGTCCCGCGGCCTCACTTTGGCCTGAAGCTCCCTCTTCTTGTGAACGGTACACAATTGAACCGACACCCCCTTAAAGCACTCCGAAGCCACTTCTTCTATCCCGCACAATCCGTCCGAAACGATCAGCTTCAATTCCTTCAGACCGCGTGCCTTCAAGTCGGAAAAGAAAGCTCTCCAAATATGACTTCCCTCGGTGGGATTGTTGTAGATCCCGACAATTTCACGTCGCCCGTCTTCGCTTAAACCCATGGCCACAAAGAAGGCCTCTTTGGTACAACTGCCTCCGCGCCTGACCGGAATAAAGGTGGCATCGATGATCAGGGCTTCCAGACGACAGGGAAGTTTGCGACTCATAAAGGCTTCCACACGGGAGCGTGTTCCTATGCTCAGACGGTTGATGCTGCTCGTACTCATCTCTTTACCATAAAGCAACTCGAAGCATTTGGAGATGTCCTGCATCGTGCTGCCTTGCGAATACATCAGGGAGCACAGACGAGCCATCTCTTCTTCCTGATCTTTCAATATCCCCAAAAGAATAGGCATAAACCCACGAACCCGGGTTCTCGGAACCCGGAGTTCGAGCATATTCCCCTCGTAGAGGATTTTACGGGGACGAAAACCGTTCCCATAGTCCCGGTGCTCATCCAAATAGATGGTGCGTTCCCCCTCCATGATGATTTCCATCATAAGAATCAATAATTCGTTGAGTCCGTCTTTGCTTGTCAGTTGATTCGAAATAATTTCTTTAATTTGTGTGCGTGTAAGATCCATACTGTTTATCGTTTTATTTTTTCTTTTTCAAAGATAATTGTCTTGGGTCTTACACACTTTTTCGGGACAGTATCTATTTTCCGGTACCAAGATACAGCATGATATTAGATATCAAATAAACGTAAAAGTCAACCTTATTTGTTGTAAAGAATTACCATTCAGACACCTTATCGTAAGGAGAAATATACTACCTTTACACCGATCACATTATAAACATGTATAAAATGAAAACAAATCTACCAAGATTTATGATGTTCGTCATTTTGATGAGCATCGCTGTGGCTGTAGGTCTTAACCTCAATGCCCGTGAAAGCGAATTATTGGCACCGCCTGAAGGGATTGACTTCAGCGTGCTTACGACTGACAATCCAATCACTGAATTTAACGTAAGTGGTGAGAAAGTTTACAAACAAGCATTAGCAGACGGCTGGAAAAGTCTATCGGACAACAAATCCAAAAAGTGGATTGTCCCGTACAAAGATGATTGCTTCAAAGTTAGTGCAAGTGTGTTTGATAAACCTCCATTCAACACCTATCTCGTTAGCCCGGCTTTGGACCTTACTAAGATTGGGGGGAAAGAGCTTACATTTCTATTCAAAATCACTTACGACAATGAACTTCCTCTCAAAGTCTTTATTATAGATAGGAAGGGAGAGACCATCAAAGAGATCTTCAATCAGTCACCCCAAACAAAAAAACAATATGAACCAGGCAAAGCCATCATTCCTCAAGGCTTGAGCGGCATCGGATTCATAGCATTCAATGCACAATCGTTTGCACAACCATTCAACGAATTTGCCCTTAAAGATATTATTTTGGCTGAAGGGAGCAATCAACCGACTATCAGCTCGGACAAAACAACAATCGAATGGGATGCAATAAATGTTGGAGAGACATCCGTTCATAAATCGGCCTCGATTATTATAACAAATAATGAGGCTACACCTAAGATTGAACTTACCGGTGAAGACAAAGACAACTTCTCGGTGGTTGATCAGAATAGCCTTACTGCGATCGGAGGAAATTTAAGCTTTGTATTCGTACCTAAATCTGAAGGAAGAAAGAATGCAACAGCCATAATCTCATTGGGAGAAGTAAAATGTGAAATAAAACTTAGTGGTCTCGCTCTAAAAGGTAATCCAAATCCGGAGCCCGACCCGGAACCAAACCCCGATCCAAAACCAGAGATAAAGGACAACATCGAACTTCTAAAAGATCAATTTTTCGAAAACTTCGATCAAAACGATTCTCCTCGCGAATGGGAGACAAAAGGAGATGTCAGGAAGACACTCAAAGGATATCATCCCAATACCGGATTTGGTATTCAACTTGTGGCTAAAGAGATTCCCTCAGCTATTTGGCAAAAAGTTGATTTGACTCAAGAAGGAAAAGAGGTTTCCAAAGGAGATGTATTGGAAGGTATGATTCATTACAGAGGATTAGCACCCAAAAATCCTAATGGATCACTTAGACTAAGCTGCTATTGGACAGATGCTCAAGGCAAAAAAATAACTTCTGAAGAAGATCTATTTATCAACAATGATCATACATACTTTGATAAGCAGCTGGCTTGGGGTGAACTTAAATTCAGAGCAACCGCTCCTGAAGGTGCAAAATTCTTTGTCTTTGGGGTTGAGACAAACAAACATGCTATTGCCGAAGTGGACGACTTTAGCCTACTTAAGCTCAAATCTCTGGCTGTGAAGACCGAGTTTGTATCTATCATACCCGGTATGGTTGTACTCAATGGTGAAATTAACAAACCTATCCATTCTCACATTTTGGTACAAGGATACTCACTCACAGGAGAACGCAAAGCTACTATCAATGGGCCGGAAGGCGTATTGGTAATGGCACAGGACAAACTTCCACAAGGCAATAGCGTACAAGATATTGCATACACAATTACAGCTAAAGAAAAAGGCATTTATGGTCTTGGACGAAAAAACAGTCCATTCAAAATCATTTTCAACAACAATGGAGAAAAAGCAGAATGTTTCATTACAGCCAATATCATTGATGGAGACAACAAGCCATCCATTAAGTTGGCAGGAGAAAATGAGATTGACAAAATGTCTGCTTATCCACAAGAAACTTCTACTCAAGAAATAACATTCGACATCAATAATGTCATTGACCATATCAATATCTCTATCAAACAAGGAGACGACAAACCATTTAAGATTAATACAGGACAATTCTACTATAGTGAGAAGCAAGATAAGGCTTTAAGCAACAAGCTTACCATTACTTTTGCTCCAAAAGAGTCCAAGGAATATAAAGCTACCCTATGCTTGACAACAACCGGAACCGATACAGTCAAATACGAATTGACCGGCATCGGACTTAGTAGAGGCGAAGGATGGAGCGAAAAATTCGAAGCTGACCAAAAGATGGATCCTCGCTTTGTAGGAGGGGTATGGAAAGGCTATCATAAATTCGACAGAGGCTATTACAAATTAGATGGAGCTTGGAAAGATAAGAATGAGATCATCCTATCCAAAGGTGGTATGATCGAATGTGACGAATTATTTGATTATGGAATTCAGAAACTTAGTGTTACTCCCGAAGAAACAGCAAAAGATCTTAAGATTGAAATAAGCATCGATGGAGGCGGACACTGGGTTGCATTGGAAAATAAAGATCTTATAGACAGCCATAGACCGACCAGGTTCAGACTTGTCAATACCTCTGCAAAAGACCTGACAATCAATAGTATCGATTTGGATCTTTCGGATAAGGAACATGTTCAAAAATTTAAAAGTATAGAGGATGCGATGATATTGGGGGTAGACAAAGAGCCTCTAAACAAACTTGAAGAATACTTCGAATCCGAAAGACATACAAGAGATCTGATCATTCCGGGATGGCAAAACATCACACTCAAAGGCAATCGTGCTTTTAGAGGTTGGGATCACAAAAATCTTAAAACTCGAGAAATAGAAGAACGTTGTGCCCAAATAAGCTTCTACAATTCTCAAGTTCTTGAGGACACAGGCGAAATGCAGTCTTGGCTTATTTCTCCCACAATCTCCTATAAAGCTGCAGAGTCAAAAGTGCTCACATTTAGGATACGTTACGAACTTCCACAAGAAAACAGCCCTGAAAAGTTTGGTGTATGGATCATAACTGAAGACAATAAAGCGGCAAAAGCACAGTATTTGGATATCACCCAATATACTATGGTCAAAAATCCGGAAGATGATACATGGATAGACTACTGTATCGAATTGGATAAGGTTGAAGACATCACAATCAACGACAAATTCCATGTTGCATTCTCTTTTGACAGTCCAAGCAGCGGAAAAGATGTGACTCTAACTTTCAAAATTGATGATGTGACATTCGGCAGAACTGATATCACAAAACCTATTGCAGATACAGAAGGGCTAACATTTAACTTTATCCCTAATGTAAAAACAGATCCACAAAAAGTGAAGATTACAGTAGAGAATCCCAAAAATCCACTTTCAGTTATACTAATCCCGAAACGTCTCACAGACTCCTTTATCATTGACAAAGAATATTTGCCAAAAGATGGAGGCGATATTGAGGTAAGATATTTCAGCAAAGAGGATAAGCAAAGAGCTGCAGCTCTTCTTGTACAATCCAGAGGTGGACAAAGCGTAATGATTAAACTGCTGGCAATGAAGGATACATCGGCAGAGCTTATCGAAGAACAGTCAAACATAAAAGTATATCCAACCGTTGCCAAAGAAGCTATCAATATAGATGGCCAATATCATATGTATTACGTATTCAACATGGCAGGACAACTAATCATGTCAGGGAATTATACTAAAAGCCTTGATATCAATGCAATACCTTCCGGAAAATACATTTTGAGATTAGTTTCTGAAATGAATACGATACAAACAAAATCATTCATAAAAGAATGACAATCTTCAATCGAGCGTTTTAATATGATTGAATAACAATTCGAATGTAATTGCTAAACAATAATTAAACACTCACTAAAAATAGAAAGGCGTGTCTAAACAAAGGCACGCCTTTTTGCTATTGCAACAAATGACTGAAAGAATATTATTGCTGTCCGATAAAAGTTTCATAGGACATATTAATGATGCTCAATCGCTGAATTTATGCGGTTGAGCATTTCATTTTTACAAGATAAGCCCCCCCTAATCAAAAAGCGAGGGTATTAAAGGGG
>NZ_JBHSGO010000032.1:0-15536 GCF_042654485.1 Falsiporphyromonas endometrii
GATTAACTCGCCAAAGAAACATATGCTGAAAACGATTCGGATGAAGTTTTTGGCCATACCCGGATATATTCAGAGACATGCCGGTAAAAAAACTTTAAAACTGGCGCTGGCGCTAAAACACAGACCTACTTTTTTAGCCCTCTGGAAACGAGCCAGAGATCCTAATATTTCAATCTAATAATATTTCTAACGACAAATCTGGGTTAAATGAAATGATTAATTTTGACTCAAAGATAAACTTCAATTACACACTTTTAGGGATACTACCGGAAAATAGGGTATTATAAGTTGGAAGCAGTTGTTTTTGAGTTGTAGTGTCAATAAAAAAGGGCATGCTTCAATAGCATACCCTTTGTTTTGATACAATATCTTCTGTCTAATTAACGACGGATACCGAGTTCTTTGATGATTGCACGATAACGTTCGATATCTTTGCGAATCAGGTAATCCAATAATTGACGACGACGGCCTACAAGTCTCTTAAGAGATCTTTCTGTGCTAAAGTCTTTCTTGTTAGCTTGAAGGTGCTTTGTCAAGTGACTGATACGGTAAGTAAACAATGCAATTTGACTTTCAGGGCTACCCGTGTCTTTGCCATCCTTGCCATACTTAGCAAAAATTTCGGCCTTTTCTTCTTTGTCGAGATACATTCTCAATAATATTTTAGATTAAACATAAATACTAGCTCCGCCATGACGGAACTAGATCGATAAATCGACCGCAAATTTACATCAAAGTATTGATACAGACAAATCCTAAGTTTAAGAAGATCTTTTTGTATTTATTGTAAAGTAAGGAGCTGGTTTACTCTAATTCATTGATTGTTTGAAGGTGATTGTCGAGTCTTTTTTAAGCCGTATTCATCTTCTATCTTTAGCAGTAGCCAAGCGGCCGCCAGTCCATTTTCGGTTGTTGGATTGAATGGACTTCTTTGGCGAACTTCTTCTAACAATTTACCTTGCATGAGAGTCCTAAAACCTATCGTGTCTCCAAGCCATAGTTTAGAACGTTTGTTCCATATAGGTGCAATATATGGGCGTATTACCTCTTTTATTTTGAAGGATAGTTTGCTCAATTCTTTTTCTGAGTTGGTGTCATCATCGAAGGTTACTCCAAATTCAGTATAATATTCGTTTGTTACCTCTTCGTAAAGTCGTCTTCTCCATCTGTACTTTGCGGGGATGCAAAACATCAGCTCGCACAATTCTTTGTCCAGTAGGGGCAAAAACACCGGTATCTCAAAATATCTCCAAGATTTAGCTGAGTTGGTATAAAACTTAGGCATAACCTCATAGTTGAGGTATTGTTCGTACAATTGCAATGTGTCGAATATTTTTGGATAGGTCTTGATTGTTTGTTCGATTTCTTTTCTTAGTTGCAGATACTGTTTTCTTGAGATTGCACAGTTTCCTCCTTCTCGCATAGTCAGGGCATCAATCATTTTCGAACAGTCTCTTTTGAGAAGATAGGGATGGATAAGACTTTCTCCTCTTATCTCATCTCCATTGTGTCCGGGTATGACTATTGGTAGTTCCGATGGTGCAAAATGCTGACAGATCCATTTAGCAGGCAGGTACTCCCCATAATAATATCCGGATCCCAACCCACTTATGTATTTAAGATAATTGATGGCATCTCTGTCTTCGGTATATCCTTCGTATCCGCAATCTTCCGGTATGCTTGAAATGAATTCATGTTTATAATTCAGTTTCTGAGCTATTTCTTTTGCTTTCTGAGATTCGAAGCAATCTTTTCCAATGCCATAAGTTATACATTGTACATTTTTAAACCCTGCCTTTTTTAGAAGGCAAGCCAGAAGTCTGGAGTCTCTTCCTCCGGTAAGGGGAAGTACAATCCATCTATTGCCGACTAATTGCTTTGCATTGCTAAATATCTCCTCCAGCCGTTGTTTAAATCTTCGTTTGGCCTCTGTATAAGAAAGGGCTGAGTAGGCCGAAAGATTATTGATCTCGTGATCATAATGGCTAATTGCAATCTCTTTACCGTCAAAGTACAGAAGGCTTCCGGCTTGTAAGCGTTTGATATTGGGGTGTAAGGTCTTTTGTCCAAGAAGAAATCCATTTTGAGCAAAAAACAGTTGGTCATCAGATGAAATGTTAAATCTTTCGTTTGGTTGTATTAGATCAAATCCATTCGTGCTAAATCGTATTGTATCGTTGGATTGTCTATAATATACGGGCATTGTGGATCGATGATCCGTTGCTGCATAGATCTTATTGTCTTTTTTGATAATTGCAGCCCATGACCCATTGAGCTTTTCTGCTTGCTCTTGAAACTCTTCGACAGAATTGCAGGAAGATAGCAAACTTTCGATCTCATTCTCCAGAATAAGATGATTCCCTTCGATGAAGGCATAGCTATTAGGAAATATGATGTTGTCTGATGGTAGTGTCATGCTCTCTTGCAAGTCTTATTAATATGATGAAGAATACAGATTGTTCTATGCATACAAATAAATAGTAGAAAGGAATAATCTCGTCGAAGCTCATGAGCCACAATCCCAACCCTATAATTATGGATTCAAAGATAATCATCCCGATTTGAATATTCATATTTATCTTTTGCTTCCCTAAAACATCCGGGATGATATTGAATATCATATTTAAGAAGTTTGGAATAAGCATTGGCAACATGGCCACAATTACAAAACCCGTTTTGCCCCACAGTGGTCCAACAAAAGCAACTACAAGTTTTTCCATAAATAAAGCCAGAATACCAAAGACCGGGATAGATAAGCAAATCCATCTGATAGCAAACTTTTTGATCATAGGAAGCAATTCTTGTCTTTGATTGCACTTTTCTGAAAGTCTTTGGTAGTATACACGGCTTAAGTTGTCACCAATGATTTGAAGCGGTCTTCTTGCTAAGGTAATGGCCATGGTCAAAATCCCGACCTCTTTGATTGAGTAGCTCAGAGGGAGCATTAGGATAAAGAGAGAACCAAGTAAATTGTCAATCAATGCCTGTAAAATCCCATATCGGGGGAAGTTGGCATATCTTGTCGCAGCTTGCTTAAGTCTACCTTTATCTAAAGTTAGGGCCCTCCTATTTGATTGAAATCTTAATAGCGGTATTCCTCCAAGGATAAGAGCCATAAAAGATGCACCGATTAGGGATGCGACAGTAGCCATTCTTAATCCCAGCAATACCTTCAGAAGATTGTTGGATAGACCTTGTAACGCTTGCGAAAGAGATAGTTTGTTGTAATGTTTTTGATAAAGCCTAAGCATACACAGGCTATTGACTATTCCTTGAAGAAGGACAAAGAGAGGCAGTAGCAGAATATAGCCTTGCATCCGGCTGTAATGTGTCGATGGTAGTAGAAAGTTGATTCCTAAACAAATAGGTAAGAGGATAACAAAACATCCCCCATTAATCAGAATGCTTAGAGAGAATAGGGTAGAGGCATCATCTTCATTATTGGATACGACAATTGCGTGTTCGTACCTTCCACCCGAAGTAATAGAAAGTAATCCCGCCCAGGCAAGAAACAAGCCAAGAGTTCCCATCTGCTCCTCATTGTATAGGCGTCCAAGCAGGATGATAAGCAAGAAAGCCACCACTTGGACGAATACGCCTGAGCCAACCATTTTGCCGGCATCTTTTATGAGGGATTTGTCTTCCATTCTCTTGTTAAACAATATGGATTAAAATAAAAGGGGACTGTATCAAAGATGTTGCATTTTGACACAGTCCCCCTAATTTATAGGTCTTTGCTGATTTATTTCAATCCAAGCTTAGCCTTAACTTTAGCAGTACAATCTATTGCACCGGGACCTTGATAATGCATAATCTGTGATTCCATAATATATGCATATCCATTCTCGTCTCCAACCTTTTTGAGTGCGTCATAGATCTTCTTTTGGATCGGAGCAAAAAGCTTTTCTTGCTCATTTTGCATATCTTGAGCCATAAGCTGTTTGCTTTGTTCCAAGCGTGCAAGCATGTCTTGAATCTCTTGTTCACGAGTTTTCTTCAGAACATCATTAAGTTTGTCTTTGTCAGCAATGTATGCTTGAGACTTCTTTTCGATTTCCTTCTGCATGTTAGCATAGTCTTCATCATACTTCTTACCCTTTTCTTCAAGTTGCTTTTGAGCTGCTTTAAAGTCGGGTAACTGAGTCATAATCTCTTGTGTGTTTACGACTGCAATTTTCTGTTGTGAGAATGCTACTGCAGGGATTAAAAGAAGTAGCGCTAAGATGAATTTTTTCATTTCTATAATTGCTTTATAATTAATAATCAATAACTTTTATTGGGCTGAGAAGCCTAATTTCTTCAATACATCTGCACTGATATCTATAGCCGGACTAGCAAAGATAATGCCTGAAGTACCTCTATCTAAAACCATTTGGAAGCCTTGTGCCTTTGCTATGTCTTTGACCGCATTCCATATCTCATCTTGGATAGGTTTCATAAGGTCCATTCTTTTCTTGAATAGCTCTCCTTCCGGTCCAAAGTACTTTCTCTTAAGTTCAGCGGCTTTTTGCTCAAGTTTGACTATCTCGTCTTCTCTTTGCTTCTTTTGATCGGCTGATAGGAATACCAAATCGCTCTGATACTTCTTATATTTTGTTTGAGCCATATTTTCCATGGCTTCCACTTCTCCTTGCCACTTTTTGGAAACCTCTTCCAATTGTTGATTCATCATCTCGTAGTCGGGAATGTTTTTTAGTACATACTCCATATCTACAAGTGCATATTTCTGCCCAAAGCCACTTATGGCAGCCAGCATAACCATTGCCGTTGTGATGATAAACTTTTTCATAACGTTTTCTTTTTAATTATACATCCTTATCACAGGGATTCATTTCTTAGAAACTCTTTTTGAAGAAGACTCAAAACAATTTCTAAGCGCGTATAAAGTTATAATATTATTTGAGAAGCAATAATCAGTCATTTGATTCTTCCATAATACTTATTAAAACTCTTGACCAATGATGAAGTGTACATTGCTTCCTCCACGATCTCTTGATCCGTCGGGCCTATCAAATCCATATCCCCAGTCAATACCTAAGATACCAAGCATCGGTATTGTAATACGGGCACCGATACCGGCAGATCTTTTAAGATTGAATGGATTGTAGTCAGCAAACTTGTTCCAAGCATTACCTGCTTCGAGGAATCCCAATACCCAAATATTAGTCTGTCCTTCCAAGATGATAGGATATCTGAGTTCCATGCCAACCTTTAGGTATGAATAAGCATAGTTGTAGTTCATACCGGCAATACTACCGTTGGCATATCCGCGAAGTCCGACAGTTTCATTCATATATCCACCCATGGCTCCCATATTGTCACCACCCATATAGTATGTACCAAAAGGAGATCTCTTATGGCTGTTGTAGTGACCCAAGAATCCGGTCTGTACTCTTGTCATCAATACCGGTGTCCTTTTGTAGGTTGCCGGATTAAGTAGGGGTACAAATACCTTTCCGCTAAATTGCCATTTGTGATATTCGATAAATTTATATCTGTCAGAAGCAGGAAGTTTGGGATCTGAATAATCCTTACCGTCCCACAATGAATATGGGGGAGTCAATGTTACAGAGAGCATAAAGTCCGAACCCATTCTTGTGAAGATAGGGTTGTCTGTAGAGTTTCTTCCAATTCGAAGTTGAAGGTTGATGTCATTCGCAACTCCATTGTGGAAGTTTTGGAATGTATCGTAGATCCAATTGTGTAGCTTGTATCTTGTATAGTTGAGTGATGCATAAACCTGGAACCAGTTGTCCGGCCAGTTAAGTCGCTTACCATAACCAACAGAAAGCCCAATCAATTCGAGGTACTTATCCGGGTCTTGAGCTTTTTCGTATATCTCGCCGCCATTGCCATAACCACCATAAGCTCCGTTGCCGTAGCCATAACCATAACCACCATAGCCTCCATATCCACCGTATCCGTATGGATCATAACCGTAGTATCCGGAATTGTAATAAGAGCCAATTTTGTTGTTATAGAATTTTGTATCTATGGCTGTTTGCTTTGAATAGAATGCACTTACAGTAAATAGATTTGGTCTCTTGCCCCCAAACCATGGGTCAGAGAATGAGATACTGTAGTTTTGGTAATATTTGGCATTCGTCTGAGCATTGATTTGTAAGGTCTGTCCGTCCCCTTGAGGGATGAAGTTGTGATACATGGAAGGTTTGAAGAGGTTTCTTATAGAAAAGTTGGTAAACTTCAGACCTACAGTATACAGCATACCTGTTTGGCTCCACCCAAATGCAATGTTAAATTGGTCACTTGAGTGAGGTACAAGGTTGTATTCAATGTCAACAGTACCTGTTTGAGGATTAGGAGTGGGGATTGGCTCTATCTTTTCCGGATCAAAATGTCCTAATTGAGCAATGGCTCTAATAGAGTTGATAATATCTTCTTTGCTAAAAAGTGCACCCGGCTTGCTAAACAATTCTCTTCTTACAACCTCTTCGTAGACATTGGTATTACCATTGATTATAACTTGATTGATTGTTGCCTGTATTCCTTCAATGATACGGATATCGAGGGAGACGGAGTCATTTTTGACCTTAGTCTCTACCGGATCGATTTGTGCAAACATATAACCATTGTTATAGTATAGGTTTGAGAGAGCATCGTCTTCAGTGAAAAGCCTGTCTTGCAGTTTTTTCTGATTGTAGACATCACCCTTATTTATTCCTAATATTCTTTTGAGCAGCTGAGTGTCATATTTGGTGTTACCTACAAAAGTCACATCATCTATGTAATATTTAGGACCTTCATTTACTTTGATGTGAATGTCAATTTTGTTCTTCTTGCCTGAAGGAATGATAGTGTCCGATACAATTTCTGCATCTCGGTAACCCAACTCCTGATACTTTTGAATGATTTTCTCCAAGTCCTCTTTATAATCTTTGTCAACAAACTTCTTTTGACTGAAGATCTTTTTTATACTATACCAGAAGCGACCCTTTTTAAAAAGATTAAACCCTTCATTGGTCTTCTTCATGGTGCTGATAATTTGATTCTCAGTCATAGCCTTGTTGCCCTCGACTTTGATGTTGAGCACCTTGGTTTTGTCATTCCTAATGATGCGGATCTTGACATTTACAAAGCCCTCCTCCGACAGATCCGGCTCCTCTTTGATATAAACTTCCATATTTCGGAAGCCCTTTTCATCATAGTACTTTTTGATTAGTTGCTTTGTCCTATCTATAATATTGGGAGTAAGCTGAAGCCCTTTGCGAAGTCCGGTGCGTTTTTCGAGCTCCTCTCTATCCCCCTTCTTAATACCGATAAATTCGACCTTGGATATACGAGGTCTTTCGACAAGCTGAATCTCAAGCCAAACTTTATTGCCCTCATATTTGGTGGCAATGATTTTTACATTCGAAAAGAGCCCATGTCGCATGAAGCGGTTTAGCGCATCTGTAATCTCAGAGCCGGGGATTTGTATCTCTTCACCAACTGCCAGGCCGGACAAGTTGATAAGTACATCCGAGTCAAAAGATTTGGCACCAACTACTTTGATGTCTGCTATCGTTTTGCTTACAGGTCGTGCATAATTAATTTCCGGCAATGTACTGTCGTTGACAGTTATGGGGGTAGACTGTACATTGTCGTTGGTCTGTGCTTGTGCTTGTATACAAGCCCCGAGCGAAAGACAGGTTATCAGAGTAATTATTCTATATCTCATATTGTCAGATCTGTTCTTTGTCAATGAATACCGGTAGTGATTTGTTCGCCTGTCAAACCATAGCGTCTTTCTCTATTGCTATAGTCGTCTATTGCAAGCATCAGAGCTTGTTCATCAAAGTCCGGCCAGTATGTTGGAGTAAAATAGAGTTCGGCATAAGCAACTTGCCAAAGAAGGTAATTGCTTATTCTTTGTTCGCCTCCCGTGCGGATCAAAAGATCAGGATCGGGAGTATTTGTTGTGCAAAGGTGATTGGAGATCATCTCTTCCGTAATCATCTCTTCCGAAATATTTCCCTTACGTACCTCTTTGACTATCTCTTTTACAGCTTTGGTTATTTCCCATCTGGATGAGTAGCTTAAGGCAAGTGTTAGATTGAGCCCGTTGTTGTGAGATGTCTCTTCGATAGCTGCAAGCAACGATTCTTTAGACTCTTTTGGTAGTCTGTCTATATCTCCAATAGCCAAAAGTCTGATGTTGTTAGACATCATGTTGGGTAGCTGACATTTGATGGTCTCTACCAAAAGATGCATAAGTGCATCCACTTCCGTTTGTGGACGACCCCAATTTTCAGTGCTAAAGGCATACAGGGTCAGATACTCCAATCCCAATTTTGCTGAAATTGTTACTATCTTGTCCAAGGTCTCAGCTCCTGCTTCGTGTCCTCGTTCTCTGGGCAACCCCTTTTGTTGTGCCCATCTACCATTGCCATCCATAATGATTGCAATGTGTTTGGGAAGCTTCCTCTGCTTTGCTAAAAACTGGTCTATTTGCTCTTTTGTTGGGCTCATATATTATACCGAAATAATCATTTAAACTTAAGTGGCTTAAACTTTGGAGCCTTCTTGACTTTCGTACAGTCGCTGTATCTGTTGCCGAAACTGTATGTAAATCCAAATGTAAGGGCTCCAAATCCGTCTCCTTTGCTAATAGATGACTGACTAATATTGTAGGGATTGTCGAGCCATCGATGCTCTTCGTCAGGAGCATCTAAAGCATCAGATGCAACACCATGATAAATCCATGATGCCTGCAAAGTCCATTTTTCGGACAACTTGTACTTGATGCCACCACCGATTTGCCATACCGGAGCCACCCTCGTCCCTTTGTATGTTTTGGTCGCACCTGCACCCAATCCTATAGCCAGATAAGGGCTCCATGGAGATGTCTGCAAGTACTTATATTTGTCACTTAGTGGTAAGAAGTTGTATTCCCCCATTACGCCTAAAAAGTAAAATGCGTTTGAGAAGTTGCCTTGTTTCCTCTCCGGAAAGATATTGTCTGCATTTTTAAATTGTCCTTTGAGATTATAAAGAGACAACTCGGCAGATAGTGCAAATCTGAAATTTATATTGTATCGCATCTCTGCACCTATTCCGGCCGAAGGGGAGACAAAAGGACCTCTCCTTCCAATATCTCCGGCATAATGGGTAAGTCCACCCTTAGCTCCAAACTCATATAAAAATTCTTGTGCTTGAAGCTTTGATCCTGACCATCCTGCTACAGCAAAAATAAATGTCAAGACAAGGGCAATTCTTTTGGCAATCAGCTTCTTTTTTGTCACTTGTTTCTGCTTGGCTTATGATTAATTCTGCAATCGCTTGGTTCCCTTAAACAATTTAATAGAACCTTTTACATCAGAATTAACGGAAGATGCCAAATATATATTGTTTTTGTCGTCATTGAAGGCAAACAAAAAGCTATTTCTATTCATTTGATGAGGAAGAAGGACGCTTACCTGTCCAAGCTCCCACGTTTTTGTACCATTAATAGAGTAGTAGACCAAATCTTCAATTTCTGACTCACGACTTTTTTTGCCTTTGCAAATCATTAGGTCTATACCTTTTACTTTTCCAAGAGAAGGAATATGGCTTGTGCTAAATGGATAAGTGCCAACAAAGGATACTGTCGGAGTCAGCCAATCCTTGCCGTTGGTCGTTTCCCAATAGCTGCTATGTATGTTACTCATATTGAGACCGCCGTAAAGTCTGATTATCGGCCTTAGATGATCTTCTCGAGATGTAATGAGGAAGTTGCTTGTTGGAAATGAACTTTGTACCTCCTCATATTCTGTAACTGAGCCATTGTTAAAAGTTCCATACTTGGACTTTTTACCGGATCTATTGATAAGAAGAGTAGGGATGAAGTGACCATCCGTAGGATCTTTGAGAACTCCCAAAAACTCGAAATCGTCTCCTGGTATTGTTGCGACTTTTGTCCATTGAATACCATTGTCTGATTGCAGAAGGTCATTGTTACCAGTCGTAGCACAATAAAACTTTTCTCCTACCATCTGAATACTCTTGATAGCCCCTGACAGTCCTGACATCTCAACTTTTTCAAACTGACTCGGATTTGCTTTGTCAGTGCGATAAGGTGCGCTTGTATTATCTTGTCTGTTAGATGAGTAAACCAAAATTTTTGAGTCCAAGATAAATGTATTGAAGTTGTCGTCTGTTGATGCTTCCAACCCATTGGATTCGATCTCTTGCCAATCAATGGTCAGTGGATCGAATTGATAGACATTAATCTTAAGCGAGTATTCTTTCTTGACCGTTTGCTCACGATCTTCTATCAGTAATTTTAGTTGGTCATTTCCATCCAGTGCAATAGAATCAATTTTGTTCCATTCAACCCACTTGTTGTCTTTCCCAATTTGGTATTTCACAATGTTGAATTGGAAAGTCTTTATATCAAGCTTAATCTTATTGAGCTGTGTCTTATAAGGAAGTGGATTTGCATTGTAAATAAGCCCTTGAGCCTGATCTATGGAGTAAAAAGCCTTTTGAGCCTCGGGGCTGAAGGAGTTTGAGGTTACATTCAATGATGTAATTCTCACATCCGTAATATCCCATTTGTCTACTTTTACTTTCTCCTCTTTGCATGACGTCATCACGCAAAGAGTGCCGAGACATGCGAGCAAAAAATTATATATAACACGTTGCTTCATACTTATTCAATCTACATATTAGATGCCAAAGGTACAGTTTTTCCTTTATCATTTTGTTCGTTTTGTTGATTTGTTGGTCGTGTGCCGCCATTTTATGTTGTGAGTTATGTATAGCGATAGTTTGTCTCTAAGCTATGTAAGGCGCGATTAAGTGGGCAATTCGTTGTATAGAAGCGGCCTTTTTAGTACCTTAGTGAAAATCTAAGACTAAGAATATGGATCTAATCACCTTAATTATCAGCATTATGACAATCTTAATCCTTGGAGGATGTATCTTTCAAGATGCTGAGGTGTATCCATTTGGACAGAAGAAGATAGAACTGTTTGGAAGGTTCAATGATTGTCTTTGTGTCAACCAATATTCTTGGACTGTGAAGTTCATAATAGAAAACCTATATTTGTTAAATGTTGTTACCTTTATCAACGCTCAGAAAACAACTAAATCAACTCTTATTTATACTAAAAATCATAGCTTCCGGGGTTAGGGGAACTTGACCTTATGCTGACTTTTCTTGTTTTTATAGTACGAAACAGGTCTTATTTATGCTCTATTTTAACAAATAAGCTCGCGCGAGAAGCAATCCATTCTCGCGCGACTTTCGATCTGTTGTCGCGCGACCTTGACATGCAAAGTCGCGCTACTTCAAGTGCAACCTCGCGCGAGTTTACCTTCAAAGTAGCGCGAGAACGGATTGCAAGTCGCGCGACCTTCCCAAAAAAGGCAGCTGAGAGCTGTTTTATGAGGCTTGGAGAGATTAATTATAAGTAGGCTTAAATCAATTTAACATTTAGAGGCATCGATCGTTTGCTCTTACTTTCTCTTTTTATGATAAATATCCTCTTTTTGTGCTCGAATTGATCTGTTTTATTGAGAGAAAAACGGCTTTATATATTTACATTATTTATAAATTAAGACTGTCTAATCACTAAAATTTAATTCATTTCTTTGATGTATAAGAGCTTATTATTAGATCTTTTAGAGATGAATTTATGAAACATTGGTGTCCATCTTGCTCTCATTTAGCAGATTTTATGTCTCTTAAAAGAGGTCTAAGAAGATTGTTAGAAGCTGTTTAAAAATTATTCAGAGAATTTATTAAGCAATATTTTGCAGAAAGCAAGTTGAACCATAGCCTCTGCAGTACCGGCATGAAACTCATAATCAATCGTCAGTCTTCTGAAATTTTCCAGCCATGCAAAAGTTCTTTCCACAATCCATCGTTTTGGAATGACCTTGAACTTTGACGGACATTCATTCGGTCTGAGAACGACTTCAAGTTCCCATCCGTATTTGTCGAGGACCCAATCGGCAAGGTTTCCTCGATAGCCTCCATCAGCAAGAATTTTGGTAAGGCGGGGAAACTTACAGGACAATTTTTCAATGACTTTCGGAGCACCTTTGCTGTCATGAATATTGGCTTCATGGACGGATACGGCCATCAGATAACCTTGAGTATCGACAACAACATGTTGTTTTCTGCCTTTAATCTTTTTGTTTCCGTCAAGTCCTCGTACGGCATCTACATGATGTGATGTCTTGACACTTCTTGAATCGATCATTCCCATGCCGGGACTTTCGTTGCGCCCGCAGATCATGCGTACCAAGGAGCGAAGTTTGTCGAGGAGTTCCTCCATGATGCCTTCGTTCTTCCATTTGCAGAAATAGTAATACACGCTTTGCCAAGGTGCAAAGTCCTTGGGAATCATACGCCACTNTTCAATCTCTTTTATCGAATTTATGAATTTCGGGATGCAATCGTTTAGCAAAGGAGTTATAGGATTATTGTCTACTTTAGCAAGAAGAATGTAATCATCACAGTTATGACTAAGAAATTTTTATTGTCTATTACGGTGCTTATCTCTGCAATAACCTGGTCTGATGGCAAGACAGTTTCTGCCATTCCGGTAACAAGACTTGACTCTATAATCTATATCTATGTTCAGAATAGAGATACTATTGCGAAAGAGATGCCTGAGCAACTTGTACCTTACGAATATGCATTGGATATTATAGCAAAAGGAGTGCTTGACTTGGGTGATAGAATAGAGCATAAAGGGCTCAAAAATGCAATTGTTTCCAGATATTGTCATCCGGCATTCAATAAATTATATGCAGATGTTGAGGAGCGATTTGCTTTTGGATTGTCCAAGAAGATTATGAAAGAGCTTCAATATGCATTCGATAAATTGCATAGGTTGAGACCCGATCTCGAAATGCCCAAAGATATCTTTACTCATGTTTCGGGTTTCAATCAAAGAGTTATCGTTGCACCCTCTTTTGTGTCTGTTTCACTCGACTTTTATTTGGGGCAGGATTATCCTTTGTATCAAGAGTTTTTCACACCATGGCAACAGAGACATTCGGTAGCAGACCGTATCGCAATGGATGCCTTGCTGGGTTGGATTATATCTGAAATTCCTGAACCGAGAGATCGTGCTATTACCCTCAATGATAAGTTTCATTATTGGTCTGAGATTTATCATCTGATGCATCGGATCTTTCCTAAGCGTAGTGAAACTGATTTATTTGGGTATTCGAATGATGAAATGAGATGGATGAAAGCAAATAAGAAACATCTGATTAATAATATTAGAGAGAGAGAGGAACTCAATTCGACCTCACCAATGATTATTGATAAGTATTTCAAAGAGATCCCGGAGGGAGTAGCATTGCCATCAAATGCCCCGAGAGAGATTGGTCCATGGTTGGCTTATGTGATGTATAAATGAAAGATTGATTTCTTGCTAACCATTGCACTGAAATAAAAAGAGCATGAGCTTCACTATTTTTTCATAGGAAGTTCATGCTCTTTTTGATATTACATTAACTTGTTACCTGGATATCCTTATTTTGGCAGTGCTATCACCACATTTTATGATGTATATACCATCTGAAAGAGTGATTGACTCCTCTTTATTGGCTATGCCATTCTGAATATATTCGCCCTTGGTGTTAAAGATTTGATAGTTTTGATTTGGTACATCGCTGAGGATGATTACTTGGTTGCCGTTTACCTTAATTGTCATGCCTTCACCTTTCGTAATCTTTGTTGCACTATCCGGATTTTTGTATTCAAAGGTAGATCTTGAAATGAGTTGGTCGATTGTATCATCACCAACGCTACCGTGGTAGATGCTTGTTTTTATTCTGACGAACTTGCTGCCTTCATAATCGGGTAAATATGACTCAGGTGTAACGCCTGATAGAGAGTCGACACGAATGGTATTTTCATCTTCCTCAATCACTTGACTAATCATGGGCTTCTTTGAACTTTCAAGATATCGTTCGATAAGTTTCAATCCTCCTTTGTCACTGTAGGTGTATTTATCATAATGGTCTAATTTCATTTTCTTGTCCAAAGGATTGTAGCTAAAAATTTTCTTTTGATCTATTTGATAATCGGAATCTCCGTTGTAAGTGTATTGGATCTCCTCTATAACTGTTGGTGTAGTTGAGGTTGTATCTTTTTTGACAATGTTGGTGCAACGGCCTTTGTCGTCATACTTATAAAGTATAAGAGCTTCTTGACCGGGTATTTTGGAGAATAGAGATTCTATACGCCCATCTGCATTGTAATTGTATTTATATCGTGAGTTTTCTACATACTCTCCTCCGGAATTGACAAGCTTGATCTTAAGTATCATGTGACCTTTTGAGTCATAAGTGTATTCATATTTGCTATTCTTATCCCAATTGCCTTTATAGAGATACAATTCTTCAAGATCTGAGATTTTGCCTTCATTATTGTAAGTTAGGACAGTCTTCATGTTGAAGTGATTGCTTGCTTGTCTTTGAATAATAGAGTCGAGTCTATTACTTGAGTTGTAGTAGTATTCAAACTGTTCTGATTCAGTTTGAGCAAAGCTTCTAATTCCGCTGAGGAGATTCGATTGTTGCTTGGTCTGTGCTTGCGATATGTTTATGCTGAAAATAGCAGTGAAAGTCGCAATGAAAGTGATAAAATGTTTCATATTGATACGTTTTAATAGTTGTCCATTTGAATGTATAAATGTTTCAACTCTCAAATACTGTCAGTCTATGGAATATCAACAAACACTGTAGTGATATATAGCTTATAAGTCGTTAGTTAATAGTTGAATATAACCCTTGGCCTTAAAAGTGTTATATATTTATAGCATGATTGATTGATAAATCAATGTGTCCGGTCTCATGCTTATTGATGGTTATTATGACGAATTATCTAAATTTGTTCTTGTTGAAATGAGGGGCTACTCTCAAGTTGAAATAAATCATTGATACCACAGTCATACAGGCACCCCAGATATATGCGTAGTTGAAGTTGCTAATATCTGCTATGTAGCCACCTCCGATCATCCCCATACCAAGTCCAATATCCCAAGATGTCAAGTAGGTTGAGTTGGCAGCTCCTCTTTGATCATCTGGTGCAAGGTTGATAAACAGTGTATTGTATGCAGGGAAGAGAATCCCAAATCCTACACCCATAAGACAGGATACAAGATAAAAGACTATGATAGCCATGTTTAGATGAATCTTCACAAAATACGGAGTAGATGTAAATAGGAAGAAACAGCATACAATGAGATAGAATGAGAATGATATGACTTGTGTAACCTTACCCTTGTCAACAATCTTACCGGAAAAGATCCGCGATATTGCCATACCAACAGCCATGAATGAAAAGAAAAGTCCTGGTGATGTATTCAATCCAATTTGCTTACAATACATGGCCAGGTAGTTGGTAATCATACCATAGGGTATTGACAATAACATGAGGCTGATGCTGGCAGGGATTCCTTTGATACAATAGTTCGTTAAAAAATATCCAAGCCTAAGCGGCTCTGGCAGTAAATAAAATGAGTTCTTTGAAAAGTTTGTCAATAACTTGCGGGTCTGGGCTAATCCCAAACACGCAAATAAATCGTTCA
>NZ_JBHSGO010000033.1:0-15497 GCF_042654485.1 Falsiporphyromonas endometrii
GGAAAATTTTAGAAGACTGACGATTGATTATGAGTTTCATGCCGCTACTGCAGAGGCTATGGTTCAACTTGCTTTCTGCAAAATATTGCTTAATAAATTCTCTGAATAATTTTTAAACAGCTTCTAATTATATCTTTCTCTTTTCAGTTACAGATCAATCATTTCTTCAAAGGTAATAAACTATTTAATAGAAATATCATATTGTATAAATTGTTTTATAATGTCTTTCTTTTGACTCGATATAATTTGTTTTAGCTTTCATAATGATATTACGTTTGGTGCCTAATGTTGTGTGTTGATAATGGAGATTATTGCTGTCCGATAAAAACTATTGTGACACTTACAAGATTGAATCCCCTACCTCTTGTCATCACGCCTAACTAAACGGCATTATTTGTCTTGTGGACTTGGCTGTACATCGTACAGAGTTTTCTCGGACAGCCTACCTTTCAATGCTCTTCAACAAAGAAAATCATCCATAAAGGAAAAATCCGTCGTCCCATAANATGGAGATATAAAAATAAGCCCGAACAGATTGTATTGAATCAAATCTATTCGGGCTTATTAGAAGGTTGATGTCAAAGCCTATAAAAGGCTGTATGCAGATTTATTTCCCAAAAAGTAATGGCACAAAGCTCATGCATTTAAGATTTATGCATTGACTTTGTTTGATGGTTTTTGTTGAACGTTCTGTTTGGGAGCCTCCGGCTTATTAGGAATATGCCAAGTCATGGCTTCTATTTCTTTGTATGGTGTACCACCTTCCAACATACCACTGATGATGTAGTCTTGTGCTGATGGGTTTTGGAATGGCTCCAAGTCGAAGAAAGGCATGACTGCTACGCAATGTTCCATTATTTCGGAAGCTATTGACTCGTAGCTTTCCCATGCTTTGTTGGCAGAGAAGCAGTATAGCTGAAGTGGCAATCCATTGGGGGTTGCATCCAAAGTTCTTACCATTAATGTTAGATCTTTGTTGAGTGATGGATGTCTGTCCAAGTAGATTTTCATGTAAGCTCTAAAGAGTCCTGCGTTAGTTTCAATCGTACCGTTAACCAGTTTTTGTGGGTTTTCGGTATTTCTAACTTGACCTGCATCTTGTTGCTGTTGTTTTATCTCGATAAATTTTTTCAGGTCTGTATCAAACTCTTTCATCCGATTTAGGAATTCTTCAGTGCAAGGTTTGATGCTGTCAAGTTTGAGGAGATACTGTTTGACTATTCGTCTCCCTCCGGATTCGGACATTCCTCGCCAGTTGGTGAAGACTCCCGATACAAGCGAATAGGGTGGTAGGGTAGAGATGGTATTGTCCCAGTTCTGAACCTTGACCGTATTAAGGGTGATATCAAGTACAACTCCGTCAACATTTGCACTTGGTACACTAATCCAATCCCCAATCTGAATCATATCATTTTGGGCTAATTGCACTCCTGCCACAAGTCCCAAGATGGTATCTTTAAATATCAACATCAATACTGCTGCAAAAGCTCCAAGACCGGTAATGATAGCAACCGGAGATTTGTTTATTATGATTGCTACAACAGTGATGGCTGTAAGGAAGCATACGATTACCTGTATAATCTGCACAAGTCCTTTGAGAGGTCTATTACGTAGCTTTTCTTTCCCCATCATTGTTTTTCCCATGGCTTTGAGAACCGAGTTGATAGCTAACATCAAGGCGAGACTGAAGTAAATCCAAGTTACTTTGGAGCTAATCTTAAAAATAGCAGAAGAGTGTTTGAATGTTACTTGCAAGAAAGCCGATATAATTAGTGCCGGGAAGACCAGAGAGATGTGTTTTAGACACCTTTTCTCCAAAATTGCTTCAAGAAGTGTAAGCCGTTTGAATTTTAATACCTTCTTTGACAATTTCTCTAAAACCAGGTATATGACCCAAGAAATGAGGAAGGATACCACGACTGTGATACAGAGGAAAATAGATTCGTCTAATGCTTTGGCCATCTGACTTGACATCCCCATCCACATCAACATGTTTCGTACAGCATTTAGTAGTCCAAATGCAATTTCAGTAGTATTCATAATGTCTGTAATTTGGTTTCGTATAATAAGATGTACCCACTTAGAAGAGGTCGATCCCAAAATGTCATTAAACCATATTGAAAGGAAACAGGCAATGACAAATTGGACTCTCTTTCAGAAGACATATGTGGGTTTATCGAAGCTTTGGACGAAGGTATAAAATAAAATACAATCTTGGCACTCTATTGTATGTGTTGGATTGTAGAGGCTATGGTAGCTTTTAGAGAGCATAAAAAGTAGGACTTCAAACAATGTTTTGGACTCATGAAGCAAACTGTTTGCTTTTTAAATTGAGAATGTTTCCTTTTGCAACATTCTCTACATCTACTTTTCAATGAGAAGCAAGCTTTTTCTTATGCTTTGCGAGTATAAATATTGGCTTGTAGGTGAGAGAAACCTTGCTTGTTCCTTCTATCTTATATTCATTTTGATATTGATTGACAAAGCTCTTAAGCTTGGATGGAGTCCAAAAGTTGAGGTCTTCGAGGGTGTTATTTGCCGAGACTCCTGTATGTTTGATATGCTTGAGCACCTCATATGGCGAGTCGAATGGAATGACAATCTCCCTTTGGTACATCTTAAGCAGGTCATATTTTTTGCTAAGCATCTCTTTTAGCTCTTCAATCTTCGGATAAATGAGCCCTTTTCCTGTAAGGGTAGAAAACTCTTTCATTGTTCCCGGTGCATAGGTAGATATAGCCAATAGTCCATCTTTTGCAAGGGATTTAGACATATTGTCAAAGAAAAGAGGTGGATTCTTAAACCATTGAATGGCTGAGGAAGAGACAATTAGACTGTATTGCTCTTTTGGTAAGTCTAATGTTTCTGCGTCTTGACAAATGAGGTGACATGTTGTGTCTTTTTCAATCTGCTCTTTGGCAATTGTAATTGCATCTTCGAATAGGTCATTGAGGGTATAGTTTTTTATCTGAAATACCTCTGCGATCTTACGGCTTAGCAGACCGGTACCACATCCTATCTCAAGGACTTGTGGTATAATCGTACCTTTTGGAATAATGTTCAATAGGTTGTCTATAAGCTCTTTTACTGCCTCTTTTTGAGCTAAGGCATTGTCTTCATAAGAGCTTAGAGCTTTCTGAAATCTGGTTGCAATTAATCTTTTGAAGGAATGATATCGCTCCATTTGTGATAGTTTGAGAATACATAATGTTCGGCCCCTTCTATTTTTATAAAGGGGATCTGATGTGACTGCCAGTAGTAAATCTGGTTTTCGGGCGGTATGATAAGATCTTTTTCGGGGACAATAGCTTTTGTCCAATCCAGGTTAGATGGGATAAAGTCCTCTCCTTGTAGTTTCATGCTTGCCTGCCGTACCGTGTCAAGCTCATCTCTGACCTCTTGTGTTGTCCTGCTTTCAAGTGATTTTAGTAGATGTCTATGAGCTTTTCCTCCACACATACGAAGATTGAAGCGCTTTCTGTTTTCTTCGGAGATGCCTTTTAGTGTTGCAATAAACATACGCCTCGGAATCCCCAATTTATCGTGCATCGGTATAGGTGTGCCCGCGATTGCTGTAGCAGAGGTTAGCTCAGGAAGCTGTTTGTTGATAGCGACCGTTTCTGCACCCCATACCCCCATTGACCATGCAACGAGATCAATCTGTCTGTATTTTGTAAAGTCACACTGAGGGTTAAATAGGATATCTCTGTAGTCATAACAGCAAATAAGGTCTGTGCTATCGGGAAGTTCCAAATGCTCAATGGCTGTCTGATCCATAGACCATCCATCGAAAAATAGGATAAGCTTCTCTGCTTTCGGATCTATTTTGTAGAAGTATTTCATTGTTTCTTAAATTTTGAAAGTGCATCGATAGCCACTTCTAAGTTGGCAATGTCTGTTGAAGCTGTTAGGCTGAGTCTCAGTCTTGCAGTCCCTTGTGGTACAGTCGGAGGTCTTACAGCAGGGCAGAAGTAACCCTCCTTATTAAGGTAATCTGAGGCTTGCAAAGCCAACTCATTATCTCCGAATATAAAAGGAATGATTTGAGAAGAGGAGGGCATATCGAACCCACGGTCTTTAGCAAGCTGCCTTATCTTGGCCGCCTTCATGTGAAGAGCATTTCTTTCTTCGTTGAATGACCGGATATGTTGAAATATAAACTTATTCCATTGGTAGATGATAGGAGGCAGAGCTGTCGAAAATATCAAAGACCTTGATCGATTGATTAGATAGTCTTTGATGGTTTGTGAGGTGACAATGTATCCGCCCATTCCGGCCATCGCTTTACCGAAAGTTGCACATAGGATATCTATCTCTTGGATGACTCCGACAGATTCTGACAGACCAAGACCATTTTCCCCAAATACTCCTGCCGCATGAGCCTCATCTACATACAGGATAATCTTGTCAAAATATCTTCTTTTCAGATTGACCAACTCACGCAGGTCTGCCACATCTCCATCCATGCTGTAGACACTTTCAACCATGATAATTAGTTCGTCATAGCTGTCGATGTTTCTTTTGACAATCCTTTCGAGACCATCTATATCGTTATGCCTAAATCGTTCGAATCGAGTATTTGTAAGCCTCAAGCCATCAATCATGGATGCATGAACAAGTTTATCGGCAATGACAAGTGTGTTTTTGTCGGCGATGGCTGATATGATGCCGACATTCATATGGTAGCCACTGTTGAATACAAGAGCTGCTTCTCGGTGATAAGTGTTTTTGAGAAGATCTTCCAGTTGGTCCATCACCTCGAAATTGCCGGTAAGAAGGCGAGATGAAGTGGAACCAAAAGCTGAAGTCGGAAGCTTTTGGTCGAGCTCTTGTTTGAAAAACATTTCGACAAGATCTTCTCTTGCTCCAAGTCCAAGATAATCGTTTGAAGCAAGATTGATCATTGGCTTGCCATTGATTGTAAATTGATCGTTGAGATAAGAAATAGTCCTAAACTGACGAAGTGATCCCATCTTTTCGATTTGAATCAACTCCTCTTTAAGTCTGTCTTCGAGCATTGTAAATAGCTATGATAATTGGAGGTATATCTACTTTCGGGGATGAATGTCAGAAAGTCTCTTTGATTACTTTGATAAGTCCATGTGTAAGTTTACTCAAATCATCCGAGTTGATGATATAGGGAGGCATGATATAGCAGTTGCAATTGAAGGGCCGGATCCAAATACCCTCCCTTACGAAAGCTTGTTGCATCTTTGCCATATCTACAGGAGTCTTTGTTTCGATGACGCCGATAGCTCCCAGGGCTCTAACCTCTTTGACACAATCAAGAGAAGCTGCCGGAGCAAGTTCTTCTTTGAGTTGCTCTTCAATCGCCTTAACCCTTTTTTGCCATGGAGTTGAACGAAGGAGTTTGATACTTGCTGTGGCAATAGCACAAGCCATCGGATTTCCCATAAATGTTGGACCGTGCATAAAACAACCTGCCTCGCCCGAGCATATCGTGTCGGCAATTTCCTTTGTTGTGATGGATGCAGATAGAGTCATATATCCTCCGGTAATGGCTTTACCTATGGTCATAATATCAGGGATAACCTCAGCATGAGATCCTCCCCACAACCTTCCAGTACGACCAAAGCCCGTGGCAATCTCATCGAAGATAAGCACAATGCCGTTTTGATGACAAAGCTTTTGTGCCTCCTTAAGAAAGTTGGGGTGATAAAAATACATGCCCCCCGCTCCTTGAACAATGGGCTCAAGGATAAGAGCTGCCAATTCGTTGCCATATTGCCGGATCAAGTCTTTGAGAGGGTCAAGACAACTCTCGTCCCACTCTTCATTGTATTTGCATGAAGGGCTGGGGATGAAGTGTTGTGTGGGCAAAGCTCCACTAAAAAGACTATGCATGCCGGTAACCGGATCACATACACTCATCGCATGCCAAGTATCTCCGTGATAGCCGCGTCTGATTGTGGCAAAGCGGAATCTCTGCTTCTCCCCTTTGGCATGTTGATATTGGATAGCCATCTTAAGAGCAACCTCTACAGCTACCGACCCGGAGTCTGCATAGAATATCTGATCAAGTCCTTTGGGTAAGATCTCAAGCAGTTGTTCGGCAAGTTCGACAGCCGGTTTATGTGTCATGCCGCCAAACATTACATGGCTCATCTCTTTGAGCTGCTTCTCGGCTGCTTCATTGAGTTCAGGAACATTATATCCATGGATACATGCCCACCAAGAGCTCATTCCATCTATTAGCTCAGTGCCGTCTTCAAGATATATTCGTACTCCGTTTGCATTTTTGACAGGATATACAGGAAGTGGATCGATTGTTGATGTATAGGGATGCCACAGATGATTGCGGTCAATATCTAATTCTTCTTTTAGGTTCATCTTTACTGATCTTTTTATGTTATCACATCAATCAAGGTCTCACAGCAAGTCTCTTCATCATGAAGTGCTTGTTTATTTTGGGTAATCTGTAATATCTGACCTTGACTTCCAAAGGTAGCAAGTTTGGATGATAAGTGGAGACATTTCGAAGAGTGTGGATGCTGAAGAGAAGGTTTTTTGCAAGATCCAATCTTACATTCTTAATGCTTATGCGATTCGTACCAGTTCATAATCTTATTGACATATCTTGTGGCACTTCCTCCTCGGAGATATCCCGCTTTACATACAGAGTCGTTGTAGTAGACGGGGTCGTTCTTAAGTCTGAGATACTTTTCGATATGTTCAGACCAAATCAATGGATTGTGATGATATTTTTTGGCAAGTCGTTGAGCATCTTGTACGTGTGCGGGTCCAACATTGTAAGCAGCAAGGGTAATCTTAATTTCGTCGGGAGAATTGCCCTTGATCCCCAATGCCTTTTTTGTTGCTAAAAGACAATCTACAGCTACCCTAATAGATGTTTCCGGATCGAGTAGCTGTTGATTGTTGGCACCAAATCTTCTGCCGGTAGCAGGCATAATCCCCATCAGGCCTCTTGCACTGCTCCAACCGATGACCTTAGGGTTGAATCTTGATTCGGTGTAAGCAATGGAGGCAAGAAGTTGCCAAGGCCATCCCAATCTCATTGCATGATGCTTAAAGAGATCGTCATAAGGGCTGAGTTTCCCTTTGGTAAGCCTGTGCTTTCTTTTATTCTTGGTTGATACAATCTCTTCTGAACTGCTGTCCGAATCATTTTTGCTTTGTTCGAAATACCTTTTATAAATAGACAGGTAGGCCGATTTGTTGGGGATTGTTTTAGCCCAATCATTGATTGATTTGGCAAGCATGATCCGATCCTTTTTGACAATCCAACTAAGTCTTTGTTTGAGTCCGACCTCTACTGATATATCTATATTGTCGTAGTATGTTCGACTTAGCATAGCAAGCTTCTCATCGGCAAATGTCAATTTGATCTTCTTTTCTGCCACATCTTCAATCAAATCTTCATCAGTGATGGTGTCTCCTCGAAGGATTGTACATTTGATGCCCCCTCCCAGCTCTTCATTGAGATGTCTTAGACGATTTGCTGCCCTTGTCTTTTCGGCAACACATACCTCTTTGCCGGGCAGTTGGGCCGTGGAGGTGACCATGCTATCTGATTTGACTTGCACCAAGACCATAGCCGATCGCTCTACCGGACCGACAAACTGATATTTCTTTTTTGCCGTCTGTGTGATAGCTTGTGGCGTGATACAGAGGTCTGCTTTGCCTGAATCAATGGCATCCAGCATCTCTTTGGTATTGGCCGCAACAATAAGTTTAAATGGTTTCTTGATAGATTGTGCATAAAGTTTGGCAAGATCATATTCATATCCCATGTCCTCTCCTCTAAAATAGAAGTAGGTTGTCGAACCGGATAAGGTTACAAATCTCAATGTATCCGGTATTGAATCACTGACAGGTAATGTCTCACTCGTGACACTCCTTCTACAACTTGAGAGGTCAAATGTGAATATATAATATGCAATCAGGGCAACAAGACAACCGATTGCTATCCTATAAATCTCTTTCTTTTTCATCAATCTATCTCAATCTAAAATGTGTTGCAATCAAAACTCATCTTTGATTTCAAGTAATACAACATTTTCGATATGATGTGTCTGTGGAAACATATCCACTGCCTGAGATTTGAGCAGTCTGTATCTTCTGTCTTCCATCAAGAGAGCCAAATCTCTGGCTTGTGTAGATGGGTTGCAGCTGACATATACAATTCGTTTGGGAGCAATCTTTAGGATGGTGTCGATGACATCTTTGTGCATACCGGCTCTTGGAGGGTCGGTAATAATTACATCCGGTTTGCCATTGGTCTGGATAAACTCATCATTTAAGACATCTTTCATATCGCCGGCAAAGAATGTGCAGTTGCCGATGTTATTGATTTCGCAATTGATGCGCGCGTCCTTGACCGCATCTTCAACATATTCGATTCCTACAACTTTTTTGCATCCGCGAGATACGAAAGATGCAATTGTGCCGGTTCCGGTATATAGGTCATAAACCAAGTCTTCCTGTTCTAATTGTGCAAAATCTCTTACAACCGAATAGAGCTTGTAGGCCTGATGGCTGTTGGTCTGGTAAAATGATTTTGCACCGATACCAAACTTTAGCCCTTCCATCTCTTCAACAATGTAGTTGCGCCCGGAATATACCTCTATATCGAGATCTTGTAGCGTGTCATTGCATTTTGGGTTAATGACATATAGCAGGGAGGTAATTTCCGGAAAAGCAATATTGATCGCATTGAGCAAGGTGTCTCTTTTCTCTTTGTCATCCAAGAAAAACATGACAAGGACCATTATCTCCCCGGTGGAAGTGGTTCGAATCATTAAGTTTCTCATAAAACCCTCCTGTGCTCTAAGGTCGAAGAAGGGATAATCTTCAATCCTCTCGATACACCAATCACGAACGAACTGTCTGATCTTTTCTACAATAGGCCTGCCTAAGTGGCATTCTTGCAGGTCAATTACTTTGTCGAAGAGTTTTGGTACATGAAATCCGAGGCCAGGTTCTTTGAAAGGGATATTAACCTTTTCGCCATCTTCATTCAGTTGTTGAGGCATTTCGCCCGGCAAAAGCCATCTTTTGTTGCTGAATGTAAATTCAAGTTTGTTGCGATAATGGTAGCATTCATCTGCTCCCACGATGGGAAGATATTCTTTCGGAAAGACTTTGCCAAGTCTGCTATGAGCATCGATTACCTGTTGTTGCTTGGCTTCAAGTTGTTTGGCATATGGGATATGTTGCCAAGCACATCCGCCACAATGTCCAAAATGTCGGCAAACCGGTTCGGTTCGTTCAGGCGAAAGGGTAGTAATCTTGTCGATACGACCTTCTATATATGAATGTTTCTTTTTGACTACCTGTATATCGCATATATCTCCCGGAGCGGCATATGGTACGAAGACAACGAGGTCGTCGACTCTGCCAATGGCTTTTCCTTCTCCGGCAATATTTGTAATCTCAACGTCTTTTAATAGGGGTAATGGTTTACGTTTGCGTGCCATTGTTGATTATCTATGAATTGTGCAATCTATCTGATTATAATTGTTAGAAGCTGTTTTTAACCTATTGAAAAACAGCTTCTAACAATCTTCCAAAACAATTGTTTGGGGGGTGTCATTATAATATGACAGTCATATGAGAGGGCGATTTAAGCCTTTTTCAATACCTCTTGGATCTTATCTACGAACTTCAGAGCCAAATCGTCTGCTTCTTTCTGTGTCGGAGCCTCAGTGTAAACCCTAATAATAGGTTCTGTATTGCTTCGTCTGACATGTACCCAACTTTTTTCGAAGTCAATTTTAACACCGTCAATGGTGATTGGATGATGTTCTTTCATCACTTCTGCAAAATTGTTTAGTACCTCAATGGTATTGGTACCTTCAGGAACCTCTACTCTTTGCTTAGACATAAAGTAAGTTGGAAGATTCTCTCTGATTGAGCTAAGAGTTTGCTTACGTTTAGCCATCATGGTAAGAATTATGGCAACTCCAACAAGTGCATCTCTTCCATAATGAAGTTCCGGGTAGATAACACCTCCATTGCCTTCTCCACCAATCACGGCATTGGTACGTTTCATCTCGGCAACAACATTGACTTCCCCAACAGCAGCAGCTGAGTATTTGCCTCCATGTTTTTCTGTAATGTCTCTCAAGGCTCGGCTTGAGCTGAGGTTGGAGACTGTATTGCCGGCACCGGATACCGAAAGAATATAATCAGCTACAGCTACCAAAGTGTACTCTTCACCAAAGAAATTGCCATTCTCATCTACCAATGCCAATCGGTCAACGTCCGGGTCAACTACGACACCCAAATCACATTTTTGCTCCTTTACAAGGCTGCAAATCTCTGTAAGGTGTTTGGGTAATGGTTCCGGATTGTGTGCAAAGTTTCCATTAGGTTCTGTATTGAGAGGTACAATTTCTTCGACCCCAAGAGCTGTAAGAAGTTTGGGTATAGCAATACCTCCAACCGAATTTACAGCATCAACAGCAACCTTGAAGTGAGCCTCTTTGATGGCCTTCTGGTCAACTACCTTCAAATCCAAGACTTGGCGAATATGTTCGTCGGTATAATCTTCATCAACAACCACTTCACCCAACTTATCTACTTCTGAGAAGTTAAAGGCTTCGTTGTCAGCCATTGAGAGCACCATCTTCCCTTGCTTGTCATTGAGAAATTCGCCATTGTTGTCCAATAGCTTAAGTGCATTCCAATGTTTTGGATTGTGGCTGGCTGTGATAATAATACCACCATCGGCTTTGTAGTGTTGTACAGCCATTTCTGTCGTAGGAGTAGTTGCAAGATCAATGTCGATGACATCACATCCTGAAGCCATCAAAGAGCCAACTACAATGTGTTTTACCATTGGTCCGGATATGCGGGCATCTCGTCCGACAACGATTCTTGGAGCATCTACCTTTGTAGATTCCTTTATAAAAGTGGCATATGCTGTTACGAATTTTGCTATGCTGAGAGGATTGAGTCCCTCCTCTTTCTTACCGCCAATTGTTCCGCGGATACCTGAAATAGATTTAATTAAAGACATTTTGCCCTCCGTATTATCTAAATGTATATTCAACTTCTTCCACATATACCGGATTGCCTGATTCGTAAAGGAAATCGGGTCCTATGACAAAAGGTATGATCAACTTCGCGCGTGCGTGATTTCCTAATAATGACATCGGATAAGCAAGCCCTTCACACATGTATTGTGTAAGATTGTAACCCGGATCCGGATTGATGAGCTCAAAATGAATTTCTCCCTGCTGATAGTAGTTGCGGTAGATAAATTCGATAGGTTGATATTTGCCGGAAGAGAGGCTGTTGAAATCGAGTTTGCGATTTGCCGGAGCTTTTGGATCCAGCACTTCTCCTTTGAGGCGAATGTATATGTGAGTTTTATTTTCGACTGCACGCTCTTCATTTCCTTTGTCCAGTACTTGCATATACAGCCCATTGGGCATGATATACATTATATTAGGATCAAATTCGGTCTGCTTGTCAGAAGCAGTCTTGACCTTAATATTATTCTCATCAATAAACTGTGCGATAATCTTTCGTTCGTCTTTTTTCATTCTCGAAACTGAACGAATGCTTTTCTTATCGCAAGATGTAAGTGTGATGGTAGCACAGAATAAACTGAACAACATCAGGAATATGGTTGTCTTTTTCATAAGCTATAATTTTCTTTTCGCTAAGATAATAAGTCTTTGTTTTATTTGTTATGAATTTTCTTGAACTCATCAATGATCATCTTTGCCGGAATTTCCGGATTGGATACATCATGGTATTCGGCTCCGGCGGCATTCTTATGGCCTCCACCACCAAAGAGTTTGGTAGCAACTTCATTGACAGGGTAGTCTCCTTGTGATCGAAATGATATTTTCAGAAGATTGTCACGTTGTCTGATAAAGAACGAATAATGTATTCCCTCTATGTTGAGAGGTTCGTTGACAAAGCCCTCGGTCTCGTCATCTTTTACACCAAATCTAACCATCTCTTCTTTGGTCAAAATGAAATATGCCAACCCAATCTCGGGAACGAATGTGAGCTTTTCGCCCATTACATAACCCTTTAACTTCACTTGAGACATGGTATTGCGATGGTAAATCTCATGAATAAGAGCCTCTTTATCTGCACCATAATCCAAAAGCCTTCCGGCAACTTCAAATACAGTAGACTTTTCAGACTGGTAACTAAAACATCCCGTATCTGTAATAATACCGCAAAGAATAGATTTGGCTATCTCCGGGGTAATATATTTTTGCCAACCAACAGCGTGGATAAGGTTGAATACCAACTCAGCAGTAGAAGACGACCCGGGAAAACTGAAGGATAGACAGAAGAAATCTAAATTGGGATACAAATGATGATCAATCAATATCTTAGGTGCTTTGCTGTCAATTAGGACAGTAGAAAGCTTTTGACCAACCCGTTCGGGTGATTGGAAGTCCAAGCAAAAAATAAGATCGGCATCCAAAATAAGTTTTTCTGCATCGACATTGATCGTATGATTTTGATCGTAAATGTAAATCTCATCAATAAGATAAAGTCCGTCAAGGATCCTCGGAGCCGGATTGGGAAGAATGATGTTTATTTCTTTGTCCGGGTATGCGTTGCGAAGTGTGCCGACAAAACCGGTACAGCTGCCCACTGCATCACCATCGGGACCAATATGCCCCAAGACACAAATCTTATTGGCTGCTTCTACTTTCGTACGCAGATCAGAATAGCGATCAGCATCGAAGGGGAGAGCTTCTGCTCCTATAGGAATATTTGTTTTCGTCATATCATTCATTTTGTATCATCATCAGTTGCTAACTCTACAAGGCAACAATTGACCATATTAACCGACAAAGATACGAAAGTTGATAAATAATTATTGCTGCCCGATAAAAGTTTGAAAGGACATATTGATGATGCTCAAATGCCGAATATCTGCAGTTGAGTATTTCATTTTTACAAGATAAGCCCCCTCCTAATCAAAAAGAGAGAGTGTTGGAGGAGTATCTGCTCGAGCTTTTAGGAGTATTTCCCAGTCTTTTTAGGAGTGATCGAACAAGCTATAGAAGTCTACGTAGTACATCAGGGTTATTTTTACCATGGTTGCCAATCCGGAAAAGCTCCAAGAGCGGGTAAGTCTTTTCTTTATGATCGTTAAGAGGAGATTGGCAATGAGCGTTACCCATATCTGTATCTTGATGGCATTGGCATTCTCGCCATAGAAGTATTTAAGCGGAAAATTCTGTTTGAGCTACTTAAAAAGGAGCTCTATCTCCCATCTTTTGCGATAAATCTCTATGATTTCTCTCAGATCTAAATACATATCAGTTGGTTACCAGAGATATAAACCGATGATTTCTCATATCCACATAGCTTTTAATATAGAGAAAATGAATGCAAAGAGGCTGAAAAACGGATACAATTCTCCAGATAATTGTGAGTCTAATTTTAGCCCTCACCTAAAATTGGAAGCTTACACTCAAAAAATGATGGGGTGCTAAAAAATGAGGCTGAATCATTACGAATAATGACACAGCCTCATGTTCAGTAGCTTTTTGGCCAGTAGCTTATTGTGCTAAAGCGAACTTATAAGTTCCCTTAGTAGTTACTACTAAGTAATTCCCTGTTGGTAGTTGCGCTAGCGACTGTATAGCTATACCCTCAGCATCAGCAACCAACTCAGCAACAGCCACACCCATCATATCAAATAGGTAAGCTTTCTCTCCAGCCGTCAGTCCAGACACATGTAGTTCCTTAGTTATAGAATGGAACTGTATCTTCACTTCACTTGACTCTACATAGTCTGTAGAGCGATGAGACTCAGGCAGGATGATACAAGAGGAAGCTATATTGCCCAAAGCATTCCATACACCCATCAATTTCGTGCCATCCGGTGTAGAGCCTTTATCAACTCTTCCTCCTGTCGGAAGTTCAACGAAGCAATCCTTGAGCGTGATCGTCTTAGCAACGACACCACCCTCAGCACTTACTTTAGATCTCTCTATCGTCAGAGTAGCTCCAAAGTTAGGATCAAATATGGCAGCTCCTCCCTTTGCTGTAACCATCGTATTAGAGATGACCAAGTTAGCTCCTTCACCCAGAGGCGCTATACCCATATGGTTAGAGTCTGTACTAATACTCTCTAGTAAGCCTTTACCTGTAATGCGCACGGTGCTTTTTTCAAAAGCAAAAGCATTACCATTGCTCTCTATATGGTTCTTTCCGATGAGGTTGATTGTGAGCGTGTCGGGACCAAACTCATTAATATTGAGCATAACCATATCGTCCTTCGTCGTAAGGTTAGCATTCTCTAACGTGAGCGTCTTATTTTCTGCATCATATCGTACAGCACCATCTTTACCAACACCCTGTCCAGCGAGTACATTCTCTTGGTTTTTTGAGGAAATGCCTATTCCAGCCACCACGATTGGATACGTTGTTACGCTTCCTGGTAAGATTGTGTAGCTCTGTGCCAGATTGCCATATTGATCTGCGATAGCTTGGAGTGTACCTAATTCATCCTCAATAGAACCAACAAAAGCGCCTTCAGGCTCTGAGAAATAGCAATCGTTGAGGGTGATCTGTTTAAAAGCAGTTTCTCCAGCCTTTACTGTTGAATGATTTATAACCAAGTTAGCATCGCATTGTGGATTTTGTAAAGAGCCATCCACTATAAGCGTTGTGCTATCAACAAGCAAGCTAGCTCCAGGACCATTTACCGAAAAGGTTATGAGGTGATCATCGTTGCCATTAGATACAGATATAGATCCTGGACCCGTAAGACGAACGTTTGAATCACTTATCTTAACTGTATTTGTAGAAAAAGCGAGCATACTGTTCTCTCCGACTAGGCGCACAGTGACAGTATCGGATTTCGTGTTTATAATCGATAGTCTACTGGTTTGCTCTCTAGACTTAAGGATTGCATTGTTTAGTGTGAGGGTCTTAGTCTCAGCGTCATAGCTGACACATCCGTCACGCCCCTCACCTTTTCCTTCGAGGACGTTCGGATTGCTCTCTGATAGAGATATCCAAACACCCTCCACCCAAATACTTTGAGATCTCGCAGTTGATACGTTAGAGAATAGTAAAGCTACTGAAAGTAGCCAAAGCCATAATAGTCGTTGCTTCATAGTTTAGCAGTTAGTGTGTCCCCTCAGACTCCTATGGGAGACATTGATTACTTAGTCATTACGAAGAAGCGTGGAGTCTGTACTCATCAACTGCTAAACACAAGCTCTTTAGAATTATCCCTCTAGATACAGTAATGACAAGACAACAGCACCCCACGTAAACTTGTGAAGAAGCCACACCATCACACTCTTATCTATCTAGTCAATTTTCTGATGATTTGTGTTTTAGAAGAATGAAGCAACGCTTCCTATTTATCTATGATGAATCGAAAAAAATAGGGGGCTGTGTCATTATTCGTAATGATTCAGCCTCTAATTTTTTAGCAACCCCTCATTTTTGGAGTTTAAGCAGCCAATTTTTGGATGGGAGCTACCATTGGACTCACAGGAACTCCTAAAACAGAT
>NZ_JBHSGO010000034.1:0-42195 GCF_042654485.1 Falsiporphyromonas endometrii
ACTTTCCGCTTAAATATTTCTATGGGGAGAATGCCAATGCCATCAAAATACAAATTTGGGTAACGCTCATTGCCAATCTTCTCTTGACAATCATGAAGAAAAGACTTACCCGCTCTTGGAGCTTTTCCGGATTGGCAACCATGGTAAGAATAACCCTGATGTATTACGTAGACTTCTATAGTTTGTTCAATCATCCCGAAAAAGACTGGGAAATACTCCTAAAAGCTCGGGCAGATGCTCCTCCAATACCCTCACTTTTTGATTAGGGGGGGCTTATCTTTAAAAAATGAAATGCTCAACCGCATGTATTCGGCGATTGAGCATCTTCAATAGGTCTTTTCTAACTTTTATCGGACAGCACTGATAGATTATATATCATCGTTTTATAATCTTAGAAAATGATTATCGCCTACTAAATTTTCCCCACCATTTTGGTGTGATGTTATAAGACCCAGATGGCTTTGGAGAGTTGAATGTATGTGATACTTCGATGTTCTACCGACATTTTTTGGTCAATCAGACGAACTATAATCACCGAGTTAAAAAATATCACAATAAAATGGTGCAAGAGCTCTTAGGAGACTTTGCGCCTCCTGCCGCTCGGGCATACCGCCACAGTATTTTTATGGGTTAAAATTCTTCGTTTACTGATGTCAATGCCGATATACTTCATAGTCTTTTTTTGTTTTGTCATCATGTCCATACATCTTATACTTTCGTTGCTAAATACAGGGTCTTGAAAATGCCCTAACGAACTATCCGGTTTTTGATGTAAAGATATGGGGGCTAATCGTCCGATTGGATCTTTCTTTTCTAATCAACACCAATGCTGCCTTTTTCCACATCTTGACATGTATAATTTGTTCTATTTGGAGATTTCGGTGATAAAGGTAACATTATACAACAGCAATATTTTGAATTGGTGAAATAAATCACTTAACCAAGACTACCCAAACCAGCTTTTAAGAAAGAAGATTGCGTTAACCCGAATTTGTCGTTAGAACATTGTAATGGAAACCAAATGATCTAAACGACTTTAGAACTTTTTGAGCTGATCGTTGTTTCTAACAAAGAGGAATAGGTAATACTTCTATCCCAACAGTTTTATGGCGTTATAATGGATCATACGGCCTTTAGATCTGTTTTTAAGAGTATTCCTTATTTATTACCTTTATGAAACATATTAAATAACAATTGAAATGAGTATTAAGAAGAAAAAATTAGTTGTGCTCACCGGTGCAGGTATGAGTGCAGAAAGTGGAATATCAACCTTTAGAGATGCAAATGGCTTGTGGGAAAACTACCCGGTCGAAGATGTGGCAAGTATTGAAGGTTTTGAGAGAGACCCCAAGACTGTGTTAGACTTCTACAATATGCTCAGAAAGAAATACAAAGATTGTCAACCCAATGAAGGTCACAAAGTGCTTGCAGACCTTGAGAAATACTTCGACATAACCATTATAACTCAAAATATAGACAACTTACACGAAAAAGCCGGAAGCAATAAGGTCATCCATCTTCATGGTGAGATAGCTAAAAATCGATCAACAAAGACCGATCAGATATTGTATGACATTGATCCAAATCATCCGGATCTGCATGTTGGAGACAAAGCACCCGATGGTGGTCAACTCAGACCTTTTATAGTCTGGTTTGGTGAAGCTGTACCAATGATTGAGCCGGCAATAGAAGAGACACAGCAAGCAGATATATTTGTAGTGATAGGAAGTTCACTTGTGGTCTACCCGGCCGCAGGCTTGCTGGGATATGTTCCTCGCAAAACTCCGGTATATGTCATTGATCCCAAACCGGTATCAACATCAAGATATGACTTCCAACTTATTCAAGAGAAAGCAACATCCGGAGTACAAAAGTTGAAAAAGATTCTACTTGAAGAGGAGGGCTTCGACGAATAAAAGTCAATTGAAATTACTCGGATATCTTTAGAAACAATGATTTAAACTCTAACAAGAGAATCTTGCACTACAATGCCATTCTCATAGTTTTACGAACTATTGCCGATTAAACTAAATAAGGGCATATTGGAGTCTCCCAAACACCTTATTTGTGCGAATGAGCGTTTCAATTTTGAAAGATAAACCCTTTTGGACTATAAAGTCGGCTGTCCGACAAAAACACCAGCAAGATTGAGTCATAAATCAGCATTTGATCCGAGAGAATGCCTTATGGGACAAAGGGGTTTCCTAAATGGATGGTTTTTCTTTTTTTGAATGTATTGAATGTATTGAAGGGTTGGTTGTCTGATAAAACTAAGCATGATTTACAGGCTAATGCCTCAAAATAGGTAATACCGTTTGGTTAGAGAGCAATCGTGAGAGCTGTTCATATGAAATCCAAGTTTGCCGGGCTGCCAAAACTTTTATCGGACAGAAGTATTCACGAGCATATTTGGCATTCCTATGTGCAATGTCTCAACAAAGGTACAAAGCGAAGTAAGGAACACTATAAACAAAAACAGGCTACAAAGGAATTTACCTTTGCAGCCTGTTTTTATTAATTAAATGAATGATTTAGTCTCTATTACCAAAGAATCTCAATATATATAGGAAGAGATTTATAAAGTCAAGATAAAGACTTAATGAACCAAGAAGGGCAATCTTCTTGAAAGTCTCGTCGCCCTCTACAGCCATAGAAAGCATTGCCTTGATTCTATTCACTTCATACACAGTAAGACCCGTAAAAATCAATACACCAATGACTGAAATGATGAGATCAAACATCGAATTACCGAGGAAGATATTGACAACACTTGCAATGATAAGACCTATCAGCCCCATAAACAGGTAACTTCCCATCTTAGTCAAATCTCGTTTAGTAGTATAGCCAATAACAGCCATTGCCAAGAAAGTACCGGCAGTAATAAAGAATGTAGTAGTAAGAGATGTCTTAGTATACATCATCAACAATGGACTGAGAGTCACCCCATTGAGGATAGAATAGGCTGCAAAACAAATAGTAGCCGTACTGAAGGACATCTTCATTATGCGAGCAGAAAGGACAAAAACCATTATTAGCTCAGCAATCAAAAGACCAAAAAACAACATCGGACCGGACTGGAGTAAAGTCATTGCATACCCCTTCTCCATCATAAGATATGAAGTAAAGCCGGTAATACCCAACGCCAATGTCATCCAAATAAACACCGAACGCATAAGCGAAGAGGTGGTTGTAGAGGTCACCACATTTTGTGACTGACCACTATACTCATTCATTCCTTCATTAAATTGCATCATAATTTTTTCTAACTAAAGTTATCGATCTGACATAGAAGCCAAGAACTCAAGATTGGAATAGGTTCCTTTGATCTTTTGTCTTACAAACTCCATAGCCTCAATCGGATTCATATCTGCCAAATATTTACGAAGAATCCAGATTCTATTGAGAGCGACCTGATCCAAAAGAAGATCATCACGACGCGTACTGCTGGCAACGATATCCACGGCCGGGAAGATACGCTTGTTGGACAATCTACGGTCAAGCTGCAACTCCATATTACCTGTACCCTTAAACTCTTCAAAGATCACATCGTCCATCTTGGACCCTGTGTCTGTAAGAGCTGTTGCTAAGATAGTCAAACTTCCGCCATGTTCAATATTTCGAGCAGCACCAAAGAACCTTTTTGGTCTTTGAAGAGCATTCGCATCAACACCACCTGAGAGCACCTTCCCTGAAGCCGGCTGTACGGTGTTGTATGCACGAGCAAGACGTGTAATTGAGTCAAGAAGAATCACCACATCATGTCCGCATTCTACAAGGCGTTTTGCTTTATTCAAAACAATATCTGCCACTTTGACATGCTTTTCTGCCGGCTCATCAAAAGTAGAAGCAATGACTTCTGCATTGACATTTCTGGCCATATCTGTCACTTCCTCCGGTCTTTCATCAATGAGTAGGATCATCATGTAAACCTCGGGATGGTTAGCAGAAATTGCATTTGCAATATCCTTAAGCAACATAGTCTTACCGGTTTTTGGCTGTGCAACAATCAGACCACGCTGACCTTTACCGATAGGAGCAAACAAATCGACTACTCTGACTGACGTTTTGTCATTGACAGATGCAACCTCCGGACATTCAAGTTTAAATTTCTCATCCGGGAAGAGCGGTGTAAGATGATCAAAAGGAATACGGTCTCTTATCTCTAAAGGATTACGACCATTGACACTTGTAATCTCTACCAATGGGAAATACTTTTCCCCCTCTTTGGGCGGACGAATAGTACCTTCTACCACATCCCCGGTTTTAAGACCAACAGACTTAATCTGCATCTGTGAGACATAAACATCGTCCGGAGAAGAGAAATAATTATAATCCGACGAACGAAGGAAACCATATCCATCAGGCATCACTTCCAAACAACCATTGCAAGTCAAAATGCCGTCGAAGTTATACAAAGGCTCATCTTTATATTCGGGTGCCACAGGAGCAACAGGTGCGACCAGCTTAAGCTTTGCCGGAGAAGACGCTGCCGAATCATTCTTCTTTGGAGCAACAGGCTTATCTTGTTGAGGTGCCACAGGTTGCTCGGGAGTCGACATAAGCATCTGATCCAAAACAGTCGTTTGATCCTCCTTATGCTTAAATACCAACTGTGTAAGTTTAGGTTTATCTTTTGATGACTTCTCCTCAGCTACCACTTCTTGTGGAGACACAGCCTTTACAGGAGCCAAAGGTTCTGCTTGAGGTTTAGTTTTTTGACTATTCTGATTAGAATCGTCTGAATGATAAAACTTGTTCTTATTAGATGTATTGCTCGGTTGATTCTGAGCTTCAATATCTTTTTTCTTGTCAGAAACTACGGCTGGTTGATTGGGTAGTTTAACATCCTTTGCAACCGATTCTACCAGTTCTTCATCAAGATCCAAAATCGCATTAACCCCTACCGGAGCAATTTTCTTTTCTTCCTCTTTTACCTCTTGTTCGACGGGTGTATTCACTTCTACTATCGGACGTCCGTAAAGTTTGTCATCTGTCTCATCCCTAAGTGCAGGATGAACAAATTTCTCATCATGTTCTTTTTCAACCATTGGTTCATTTTTTTTATCAAGATCGCCTTGCGGAACAGAAGATGCAGCTTTGGTCAATGTTGCCAATACAAGTTCTCTTTCTGCTGCCTCTTCCTTGGTAGGACGACCACGTCTACGTTTTGGAAGGGCAAGCTCTATCTCTTCTGCAGTCTTGCCGGTTCCTCGGACTTTCTGCGCCAAATTTGATAGTTTTTCTTTATCAATCATGCCTTCTTTATCGTTTTCTGTTTTATTATTGGATTGGGGCTCGGGTTCAGGATGAGCATTTGACTTGTCCTGAGAGCCTTGATTTGATTTATTATCTACCCCTCCATCCTGTTTTCCTTTTTGAGGAATAACCTCTCGTTTCTGTTGAGGCTTGGGACTTTGTTGTTTCTTAGAATTATTTGCCTCCTCAGATCTTGGCTGCTGTTTCTTCTGCCCATTTTTGTTGCGCTCTCCACCGGAGGGGTTAGATTGTTTTTTCTGACCATTATTGTCAGTCTCCTTCTTGCTATCAGGGGTTTTCTTTTGAGATTTATTTTTTTGTTGCTCTCTATTCTGATCTTTATTTTGTTGCTTTCGAGCTTGTCTACGCTGCTCTTTTGCCTTCATCTTATCAGCCTGTACACCTGCTATCGCAATTGCTTGCTGATCTAAGATAGAATATACCAAATTTTGCTTAGACTCGCCGGAAGTAACATCAATACCCAGTTCTTTTGCTATAGCGCCAAGCTCTGATTCTGTCTTGGCATTAAGTTCTAGGATCGTATATTTCTGCATAAATTGTTGAGTTTGATTCTTTTTTAATTTGCCTTAGCTTTCCCGATCGAATCATGAACAGCTGTCGGCACTTTTAATTTAACATTCATAATGATACTATCCGGATTGATCTTCTTTAGACTATCCAAATTCTTCATAGTAATAGAATCCATCACCGGAGCAACTGCCTGCACTTGCATTTCCGGCAAGTTGGGACTTTTGCCACTTTCAATAATCCTCATCAGATTACCGGCAAAGAATTTCACAGAGATAGCCAAGAGAAGTACTCCGAAAAATTTACGTAAGATATACACTCCACCTTCTCCCAATACTTTTTCGATTCGATCCACAAATCTCAACATCAAAAAGATGGCCACAATATTTAAGAGAAGTGCTGCCAACACATTGGTAAGTGCATACCCATCAGATCGCAATGCCAACATCGTTGTAAAAGAGGCAGCCCCGGCAAAAAGAGGAAAAACCAAAGGTACAATCGTGCTACTACCGGATGGGCCATCATCTTTGAAGACCTGTACACCAAATATCATCTCCACGGCAAGGACAAAAAGCACTACAGCCCCCGCTACGCCAAATGAAGATATATCCACACCAAAGAAAGAGAGCATAGGCTCACCGATAAATAAGAAAGCCACCAACATAATACCACTATAGATAGATGTTTTTGATGGATTAATCGGCTTATTTTGTGCCTTCAAACTTAGTACAATCGGAATAGCACCTATGACGTCAATTGCCACAAACAAAATCATGAATGCACTAAATACATCTTTGATGCTAAAATGAGTTAGGTCTGATAAAAAGTTTTCCCACATAATAATAACTGAATTTGAAGTCTCTCGCTGCAATGACTATTCACGACACAGATATGCAATGCGAGTAAGAGATATTGAGAATTGAATAGAATGAAACCGAGACCGGTATGTCTCAAAATGTATACTGCCCATTGAGCGGTAGGCGAGACTCGAACTCGTGACCCTCAGCTTGGGAAGCTGATGCTCTACCAACTGAGCTACTACCGCCTCACTGGTACGATGTTGTAATTTACCTTATGAGCAAATATCCTCACAAAGGTATAAAAAGACTTTATTCCAACAATACCTTTCATGAATTTGCAGATAAAATACTCTTTACAATATTTCCGATTATAAATGATTGACAGCATACAAGTATTTGATAGTCAAACACTCTTAAGACTTCAAATTGATTATCGTAAAGGTAATGATTATTGAGCAAGTTTCATAACCCGGCACTGCTTGAGATCTGTTTTGTATTTTTTGAATCTCTCCTCGTACGCACGCATCACTATTAAATAGGTATCTTTGCAAAACAATTGGAAGATGTATTGAATTTATTGGAATATTAATTAATTCTAAACTATATGAATTGCAAATAGCTCATGACTTGCTTCAACTGTAGCTTAATACAAGTTGATTATTTTCTTCGATTTGTCACGAAATAAATCTAACAGAATATTAGACATTAATAACGGCATTAAATTCTTTTAATTTGAATATGGAAGACAAAAAAACGACCCTCAACAACGAACATAAGACAAAAGAGGAGATTGTTTCTCCGCATTTGTCTGACCAGTCGAAAGAATCTCAAAAATCATCTGAAGATAAATCAGATGAAACAGCCAAACATTCGTTCTCACTAAAAGACAGCATCATGAAGCTGATTGATATGAAGATGGACAAAGAGAATGATTACAACACCATCGAATCAATCAAAGCAGATGTCGATTTTAGAGGAGCCAAACTCTATATTCTTATTTTTGCCATCTTCATTGCCTCTTTGGGTCTCAACGTCAATTCGACTGCAGTCATCATCGGAGCCATGCTGATATCTCCCTTGATGGGTCCTATTATAGGTTTTGGACTTGGGCTTGGGATTAGCGACTTCCAACTAATTAGAAGGTCTTTTAGAAATCTGATGTTGACCACTATTTTTAGTGTCCTTACTGCCACTATTTATTTTTTAATATCCCCTATCACTCAAGCTCAAAGCGAGCTTTTGGCCCGCACACAACCGACCATCTATGATGTCCTGATTGCATTCTTTGGCGGAGCTGCAGGCATTGTTGCGGCAAGTAGCAAAAGCAAAGGTCAAGTCATCCCGGGTGTAGCTATCGCTACAGCTCTTATGCCTCCGCTATGTACTGCGGGATATGGTCTGGCAACCGGACAATTTAGCTTCTTTTTCGGAGCTTTTTATTTGTACATTATCAATTCAGTTTTTATAGCTCTTGCCACCTTTATTTTTACCCGTATACTTCACTTCCCCACAAAAATATTTGTTGACAAAGCAAGAGAAAAGCGGGTACAACGTATTGTTATCACTATTGTAGTGAGTACCATCATCCCGAGCATTTATTTGAGCTACACCATGATTAGGGACTCTTATACCAAGGATGCAGCAATCAAATACGTAACGGAGTACTTCAATCAGATAGCTGATACACAAATGATAGACAGTAAGTTTAACAAACTTGGACAAGGTAAATACAGCCTTGATGTTATTTTATTGGGGCCAAAGATGAGTGAGAAAGCCATTTCAAAATTACAATCCTCAATGACAGCAAGTGGCGTAAAGGATGTACAGCTCAATATTAAACAGGGTTTTGGAGAAGGCACTGATGTCAAAGAGTTAAAGAATGTTCTTCTCAAAGACATGTATGAAAATAGCGAACAGATCATCAAACGACAGCAAGAAGATATCGACTCTCTCAAAAACCTCCTCGGTTCATACAGCAGCTATGAAGCCATGGAAGGACAAGTAAACAACGAAGTCAATGTGCTCTTTCCTACCGTCAAAAAGACAATCATTGCTCCATCTGCCGGATATATTAGTGGCAAAGACTCTGTCCTTACCATTATTGTAGAATCCAACCGGATTAGGAATGCTGAAAGACAGAAGATTGAAACTTGGCTCAAAGCCCGAACCAAATCAAAATATGTAAGGATCATAGTCGCTCCTACAAGATAATAGACCGTCAAAAGACTATACAGCACAAAGGCTGCGGCATAAAAAGTTATAATCTTTATTACCCGCAGCCTTTGCTTTATCCATGAAATATCATAACCAAGACAGCCTCGTCTCAATTACTCTTTCAGCGTCAATACACTTTCATTGCTATCACTATTCCTGAGACTTCTATTTATCTTATTCTTTTGCTTCCCAAAGTCCATATTCCACACAAGACCCAAAGTCAGCATATTTCCATTTTCCGGTATTTTTACTGTTGTAGTGTATGGATTTACTTTAGAATGGTTGGTTGTAAAATAGCTATCACCATCTTTAAGGCCTACATATATCATCTGTGTATATACAGCCCAATTCCCCTTATTCCACATCAAAGTCAAACCACAACGATCCCCTTCATAGGATTCGATTTCATTATAAAGGCTCTTTTGTGACTTTGCATAAAACATTGAGAATACAAAATCTTTATAAACCATCTGAGATGACACATCCCAATATAAGTTATTAAGATGAAGAGGATTATCCCCAACATTGCTCTCATATCTGTTAAATCCGATTGTACCAAACAGTGATAGGAAGTTGAATATATCCTGATAGGTAACTTTCCACTCAGCCCCATATTGTCTATTATAATGACCGTTGGAAGATTGAAACAAGAAGTATCCCTTCGACGGTTGATACGATATTTCCGTAAAAATAGGATCAGTCGTATAATCAAACCGTAGAGTTAAGTTGGAATTAAATTGTCCTCTACGGTAACCGGCATAGAGAAAATTTGTGAATGAATAGCTTGGCTTTAAATCTTTGTTTCCGGTATATACACTCAAATCATCAAACTGTTGTACAACAGATGACAATTGACTAAGTGAAGGTAAATTAGGGACAAAAAAGCCATTGAATGAGAGCATAAAACTACTGGTAGGTGAATAATAAATTCCGAGGCTGCTTTGATTCTTAAAATAAGATTTACTATCACTATTATCATTGATATAGAATACCTTAGCACCCGTTCCAAGACTATATTGAAGCGTCGAAGTTAAGCTTCCGGACAACTGACCATACAGATATAAATTGTTCTGTGTCAGTTCGTCCAAAAAGTACTTCGGCGAAAGATATTTATTAGATCCATATGCATACTTATCCTGCAATCCCAGACTTAAATAAGCTTTTCTGTGAATTGACTTCCCATAGACCAATTCTCCTATGATTGAATGATAGTGAGTTTTTGCCGGATTAGAGTAAGATCTATTCTCTGCCTCATTCCCTTTGTCAATCAAATCACGATCGCTCTTACCTGAAGAAATTGTTCCTACAATATTGGCTTCCAGGCTACCCCCATTCTCAAACTCGTTTTTCATAAACAAGTCAATAGCAGGAGTATAATCACGAAATTTGCTTTTGGTTTCCCTATGGAATAAATTTTTGCCAACCTCGACAATCTTATTCCGCACATCTGTATTTTGCAACCCAAAAGTATTGCGCCATGTAGCACTGTACAGCCTTTTATTGCTTGACTGATAGACATACGTAAGATTGACATTATGCTCAATAGATTTAAATGGACTATCTTCAGGCATTTCGTCACGAACAATTTCAAAATCATCTCCAACATATTTTTGCTGTACTTCCTTGTTCCATCTTGGATAGTTTCGATAGCTCGAATTGTAATCGACCGTAAATTCAGACCTACTTTTATGGTAATCAACACTGGCACTGGCATTTACAAATCCTACCCAAAGGGCACTCTGAAGATGAGTAGCCACAGACCCTCCATCTGTCTTATCTTTGAGAATAATATTAATAGAACCACCATATCCACGATCCAATTCTCTCATGGAGGGAGTTTCGGAATAATCAATTCGCAAAATAGATTCAGGCTTTATATTCTTCACTTCTTGCAAAGAATGTGGAACCCCATTAATCATCCATCGAATAGGTTTCCCATGTATGGAAGCAGCTTTATTGATCAAATCCACAGACAATCCGCTTAGCGAAAGATTATTTAGAAGAGTAATGATATCCTGACTTGCCTTGATTTGAGTCTTATTGGGAAACAACAAATGACGATTGACCTTCTGAAGTGAGCCGGAAACAGTTACCTCTCCAAGAGTTTTGACATCCTCTATCAAATAAATATCACCCAACGAAACAAGCCCACTGCCTCCATTTACCTGTATTGAAACCGTCAAAAAACCAATAAAAGATATCTCAATATTAACAGCATCTTTTATATCACTTGCCAATATAAAGTTGCCTTCTACATCCGTTGTGGTTCCTCCAAGAATAGTATGATGTTCGTTCAATAATTTTACAGTCGCACCAAATACATTTGTGGAATCTTTTGCATAAAGAACTCGCCCTGTAATCTTAACATTACCTGCAAACATGGCTAAAGTAGCTATGATTACATAAAACAACGACAAAAATATTTTACGCATAGTCTTTTTAATACGATTTACAATTCGGTATCTGTAAGCTATTGCATTTATGGAATGCAAAAACATTGCACAACATCTAACAACAAGCTTCCGATTTTATAATTCTTACCAACAAATTAAGAGTAATTTGATGACGCAAATATAGTTTTCTTACAATTATATATCAATTATTTTTTAAATGTATTCTCTCAACAAAAGATGCAACTAATCAATATCAACTAAACTTAATTGCTACGTGGTGACATAGCGACTCATGCCCCTTTGTAAATTAAAAATTGACAACATCATTGATTATTAGTATCTTAGTTTTGTAATTAAATAAAAGCCATGGGAATACTCATACTCTTGACCATACTTTGGATTATAGTTCAGCTTGGAGGATCACTTCTTCGAGAGGCAGAAGTATGTCCCATTGGTTACGGACGAATTGGCGTTCCTGCAAAGATCAAAAACAAACTCTCGAATAGTCTTTTCATATGGGCTGTGAAGCTCTTAGCGAGAAGCTTTTATTTATTAAATATTGTTACCACTTTTGATGCTCTCAAAGGGGCTCAAACAACTCTTATTTATACCGATATTCATACATTTAGGGGTTAGGGGAATCTGACCCTATACACATTTTGCCCGTTTTATTAGTACGAAACGGGCTTTTTTATGTGCTATTTTAACAAATAAGCTCGCGCGAGAAGCAATCTATTCTCGCGCGACTTTCGATCCGTTGTCGCGCGACCTTGACATGCGAAGTCGCGCTACTTCAGGTGCAACCTCGCGCGAGTTTACCTTCAAGGTAGCGCGAGAATGGATTGCAAGTCGCGCGACCTTCCAAAAAAAGTAGCCTGAAGTGGGTTTTTAAGCCGTCAAATAGTCCGTAAAAAGCGACCTATACATATATTAACATTAAGATAGGACAATTTCGTCCTATTGTGCTTTAGCTTTGTTCAGAATGAGCCTCATTTTTTGTCAAAAAGGGCTGTTCTTAGGCAAATAAAACGGCTCAATAAATTTACATTATTTATCGTTTTAGCGGCATAAAGTAAGCAAAATAGCACTCTATATTTCGCTTCAAGATCAAATATCCAAGATGAATTTCAGATTTAATTCGATGTTATTTGGGAGTAATCTTACAGCAGTTTTGACAAAAAACGTTATCTGTCATCTGACATTTTCTAATTTAATATTACCAATCCAACAACTAAGATCTATATCAACTATACCCATTTGATTATGATGTTTGTCTTTGACGATTTTTCTGACTATCCTACATGTTATTATATATAGAGGATATTGTACAAAGAATCATTCTCTCAAATTTACAAGCAGATTTGGTGACTTTGCAAAAAGGATGAGATGCACAGTCATATATAAGGGATAAGACAATGGAAGAGAAGATACATTTTGCTTACAAACATGGTTTGTACCACTCTCTTAAATATACCAATGGAGATTACAAAGGTGAAGAGGTACAAATCATCCACAAAGGCGAACATAACCACGATGGAGGGCCGGACTTCTTTAATGCCAAGATTCGATATGGTGACTTCATCTTAGTTGGAAATGTAGAGATACACATCAGAGGCTCTGACTGGGTACAACACAATCATCATATGGATGCATCGTACAACAATGTCATTCTGCATATCGTGATTGAAGATGATTGTGAAATAATTCCAGGCAAAGATTCGACTCCTATATTAACAGCAAAGATGGATTTAGACAACGGGCACATTCATATCGGAGAAAAGATAAACAAACTGACTGCCACCCCACTATGCAAAGAATTGATCAACCTGAAAGATCAAGATAAAATATCTGACACTGTTAAGGAGCTTGGTAAAAAACGAATGAAGAGTAAAGCCCAGCGTCTAAATATACTTCTACAAGCAACTAATTACGATTGGAACGAGGCTGTGTATATTCTGCTATCAAGGCACTTTGGAGGCAGTGTCAACAATGATGCATTCGAACAAATAGCCAAACAAATACCCTATGCTTTTATTCGAAAGGAAAGAGGTCGGCCAAAGATGGTAGAGGCCCTACTGATAGGTACTGCCGGATTGCTCAATAAAAGAGAAGATCGGTATGCCACAGAACTCCAAAAAGATTATAACTTTCTCAAACAGAAATACCACCTTTCGGAACTCGCCGATGGATGTGTGCGATTTCATCGGATTAGGCCCGCTGCATTTCCAACTATTAAATTAGCCCAACTGGCTGCTCTTTTGACTAAAAAAGAATTTATCTTCTCAGATATCATCCATGCAAAAGGCATTAGAGACATAAGGTTATTATTTGCTACACCCCAAATATCCACCTATTGGCAGGAGCATTATCGTTTTGGTCATAAGAGAAAAAAGGTAAAAAACAGATCACTCACAACCAATGCGATCAATCATTGTATTTGCAATGTAGTTTGCCCTACACTAATAGCTTATGGCAACTACATCAAAGAACCATTATATACAACAAAAGCTATCAACCTCCTAAAAGAGACAAAAGCAGAATGCAATAAAATTACAAGATACTTTGAATCAGTCCTTACTGCACAAAACGCATTGGAGAGCCAAGGTCTAATCTTGCTATATTCGAAATATTGTCAAATCAATGACTGTTTTGTATGCCCCATCATAAATAGACAAAAATATCTTTAAAGCATTGGGAGGGAAAATCAGATTAAATAATCGCATCAATACTTTTCTTTTTGTCGACATATTTGGGATAAAGGAAACTAAACAGAAGGAAAGCACTTCAAAAAATAGACTATTTCGGACTATATTGAAGATAGAAGCACAATCTTCTTATGCAAACTCATCAAAAAAGATTACCTTTGAGAGGAGAAAGAGAACCAATTCTCTTGAAACTATTAAATAATAATAAGTTATGTCAATAGAATAGGATTTTAGTTCGTTTGGCATAAGTTTGGCATTATAATACAATATGACGAACAAGAATAATTATTGCGTTATTATGGGTGGCGGCATCGGAAGCCGATTTTGGCCGTTTAGCAGAGAACAAAAGCCCAAACAATTTCTTGACTTTTTCGGAACCGGTCGCTCCCTTCTTCAAATGACATTCGATCGATTTGCACGTTTCATACCGACAGAAAATATTTTCATCGTTACAAATGCCGACTATGTACAACAGGTACAGGATCAACTTCCGGAAATGCCGGCCTCTTGTATATTGGCAGAGCCTTGCAGAAGAAACACAGCTCCATGCATAGCTTATGCCATGTATCATATTCGTGCAATCAATCCAAATGCCAATATCGTAGTTGCACCCAGTGATCATTTGATCCTCAAAGAGGAAGATTTTATCGCTGCTGTATCAAAAGCTCTTGAGTATGCAGAGAAGATGCCCAATCTACTGACATTGGGTATTAAACCCTCAAGACCCGAGACTGGCTACGGATATATTCAGACAGCCAATAAAATCAATGATGATCTTATGCAAGTGAAGACATTCACAGAAAAGCCGGGACCGGAGATGGCTGAGATCTTCTTCAAATCCGGCGAGTTCTTATGGAACAGTGGAATGTTTGTATGGAATGTGAAAACCATAACAAAAGCATTTGAAGAGCATCTTTCTGAAGTTACATCTATCTTAAATAATCCTGTATTCGGGACTAAAAATGAGAGAGCATATGTAGAAGAAAACTTCCCGCTTTGCCCCAATATATCTATTGACTACGGTGTTATGGAGAAAGCATCCAATGTACTAACCATGCCGGTAGATTTTGGATGGGCAGATCTTGGAACATGGGGATCGCTTTATGATTTGGGTGAACAAGACAAACATGGCAATGTCACGCTAAAAAGCAAAGCTATGTTTTATGAATCAAAAGGCAACCTGGTCTCCGTAGATGACCCCGAAAAGCTCGTTGTCCTTCAAGGAATGGAAGACTTTATTGTAGCCGAATGTGACAATGTTCTTTTGGTTTGCAAGAAAGATGAAGAGCAGCGAATCAAACATTTTGTTGCCGATGCCGGGCTCAATCATGGCAAACAATACGAATAGCATTACAGAATAGAAGTCAATATAGACATAAGAGCCACTTCGAATGAGACTAAATCTCTTTGAAGTGGCTCTTTTTTTAGGATAATAATGCAAAAAGGGCCATGTCAAACTAATGACACAGCCCTTGATGGTTTTTTGGTCAAATGCTCTTTGACCTTAATGAGACTACTTATATAAAAAAGCTATGATTGTGCGACACATCAGATCTGTAGTCTCATTCTATATAGATTGACTTTACTTCACTTCCCAATAAGGTTCCTTATCCAAAAGGTCTTGAAGCGTACGAGCAGGCTTTTGAGCCTTTACATCTTCAATCTGCTGAGCTACAGCCCAATCATATGTAGGGCTATCTACATCTCTGATTACACCAAGTGCCAATGGAAGTTCTTCACCATCCATCATAGCAAGCATAGTGTGAAGGATATCCGACTTTTCATGTGCATCGTGCACCAAAATATCATCCATCGTATAACCATCTTCTCCGATAGTCACGACCTTGATTTTCCAACCGTCCAGGACAAGACCCTTATTATGATCTTTACCGAAAATCATCTTTTCGCCGTGCTTAAGAAGAATAGTTTTCTCATCACGAACCTCTTTGTCTGTAATATTTTTGTGAATACCATTGTTGAAGATCACACAATTAACCAAAACTTCAGTAACAGCAGCCCCCTTGTGCCTTGCTGAAGCTACCATACAAGCTTGGAGATTCTTCATATCTACATCAATGGCACGAGCAAAGAAATTGCCTCGAGCCCCCATAGCAAGCTCTGCCGGTACAAACGGATCTTCCACAGTACCATAAGGTGAACTTTTAGATACAAAACCACGAGCAGATGTAGGTGAATACTGTCCCTTAGTCAAACCATAGATGCGATTATTAAAAAGAACAATATTCAAATCGATATTACGACGAAGCGCATGGATAAAGTGGTTACCACCAATAGCCAAACTATCGCCATCACCGGTAGCAAGCCAAACACTCAAATCCGGATTGGCGGTCTTGACTCCTGTAGCGACAGCAGCACCACGACCATGTACTGTATGAAATCCATAAGTATTCATATAGTATGGCAAACGTGATGAACAACCAATACCCGAAATCACAGCTGTCTTATGAGGTGCAACCCCAACCTCAGCCATAGCTTTGACCAAAGTTGCCAATACTGCGTGGTCACCACAACCCGGGCACCAACGAGCTAATGAATCATTTCTAAAATTCTTTGCTTCAAACATATTTGTCTTCTCCTCCATGGCTTAATGGTTGATGATATCTGTGAATTCTTCTACAAGGCGTTTAACCTTAAATGGCTGTCCCTTCACTCTATTGAATTGATATGGATTAAATCCGGGCACCTTAGAGCGAAGGTACATAGCAAACTGACCAAGGTTTTGCTCAGCAACAACAACCTTCTTAAATCTCTTAAGAATATCCTTGGCATTCTTTGGAAGAGGATTGATAAAGGTAAAGTGTGCCAAAGCAACCTTCTTGCCGGACTCTCGCATCTCATCCATTGCAGCATGAAGATGGGCATATGTACCACCCCAGCCGACAATTAGAAGATCAGCATCTTCGTCTCCCTCCAGCTCAAGATCAGGAATACAATTAGCAATGTAGTCCACCTTTGCCTGACGGTTGGTAACCATAAGCTGGTGATTGTCCGGCTTAGTAGAGATAACGCCGGTCTCGCTGTCTTTCTCAAGACCTCCAAGGATGTGCTGATAACCTTCTGTACCGGGAATAGCCCAATATCTTACAAAAGACTTCTCATCACGCATAAATGGCTTCCACTCCTTGTCACCCTTATAATTAGAGACATAGTTAGACGTAATAGCAGGCAGTTTGTCCAATTCCGGTATTCTCCATGCAGTAGAACCATTTGCAACAAAAGCATCTGTCAATAAAACAACAGGTGTCATATGCTCAACAGCAAGCTTAGCAGCCCAATACGCAGCATTGAAACATTCGCCCGGAGTAGTTGCAGCCACTACCGGCACGGGAGATTCGCCATTGCGTCCATACAAAACTTGTAACAAGTCTGTCTGCTCACTCTTGGTAGGAAGACCGGTAGATGGACCACCTCTCTGAACGTCTACCACAACCAAAGGAAGTTCAGCCATTACAGCCAAACCCAAAGCCTCACTCTTGAGAGCCACACCGGGACCGGAAGTTGAAGTAACTGCAAGATTTCCTGCAAATGAAGCTCCAATAGCTGTACAGATACCGGCAATTTCATCCTCAGCCTGCACAGTCTTAACTCCCAAGTTCTTATGCTTAGCCAGCTCATGAAGAATATCAGTAGCCGGAGTAATAGGATAAGATCCCAAGAATAAAGGAAGATTAGCTCTTTCTGATGCTGCGATCAAGCCATAAGAGGTTGCCTTATTTCCATTAATATCAAGATATCTACCTGCAGGCTGTTGCTTTGATTCGATATGATAAGTAGTAGCAGAAGAGTGAGTATTCTCACCATAGTTATAACCATCTGTCAAAGCCTTGATATTAGCCTGGCGAATGGTGTCTTTCTTCTTAAACTTATTATTGATATACTCAAAAGCATGGTCCATAGGCCTATTAAACAGCCAACAAACCAAACCAAGAGCAAACATATTCTTACAACGAAGAGCAGACTTATTGTCAAGACCAAACTCAACCAATCCTTCTTTGACCATGGATGAGATAGGTGCTGAAATAATCTCTTGAGTTACAAGACCAATCTCCTTAAAAGGATCGTCTGTCTTATACTCGGCTTTGTCTAAGTCTTTCTTCTGAAATGAGTCACTATCAACGATAATGACAGATTGGCGTTTTACATTGTTTCGATTAACTTTTAGAGCTGCGGCATTCATTGCTACAAGCACGTCTGCTTGGTCGCCCGGAGTGATTACAGGCTCAGTACCTATCTGCACCTGGAACCCGGATACGCCACTCAAACTTCCTTGTGGAGCACGAATCTCAGCAGGATAATCAGGGAAAGTTGAAATTGTATTCCCTAAGACAGCAGAGAGATCTGAGAAAATGGTACCTGTAAGCTGCATACCATCGCCCGAGTCTCCGCAAAAGCGAACCACCACTGAAGGCAAGCTCTTAACTTCTACATTCTTTGTCATTATAAATACGAGTTTTTATTAGGTTGTCAATTACATACAATCTTTATTTACTCCATAAAAGTAGCAAATTGATATGCAAAAGACCAAATTACATTCTATATGTCTATACAATGATAGATAAGCTCTATATCCACACTGAAGGGGTCAAAGTAAATCCCTACTTCGACCCCCTGACATCATCAGTTTAGGATTGAACCTTATCTTATCACATTAGTATTTCCAAATTTCCTCATCTGAAGGCACTTCAATGCGAGCAGAAAGAGGAGCAATTCTTGTTATATTCAAAAGGTGCTTGTAAGTAAAGTTCTCAGAAATTGAGTTATTACCCCAAGATCCACATCCAAGAGTATTGGTAACTGCAAGACCATTCTGGATAGCTCCACCGGCTGTAGTTGCAGATACAGCATTTACTACAAGACGGCTGACATTGATTTCTTGTCCAGCCTTGATAATATTTGCTTGATTATTGGAGTGAATAGCAGCTGTATGACCACTTCCTTCGTATGCAAGGTTTGTCTTTGCAATGTGAAGAGCCTCCTCAAAATTGGAGTAAGCGAAAGCTCCCATTACCGGACACATCTTTTCCTTTGAAATAGGATCGTCAGCTCCGATACCAACACCTTCTGCTACAATAATTCTTGTATTCTTAGGTATTTCGAAACCTGCTTTCTTAGCAATCTCAAATACACTTCTTCCTACAACATCGCGTGCTGTATGACCATCGGCAAAGATCGCTGCGATAAGCTTTTGCTTTTCTTCCGGAGTAACGATGTAGGCACCATTATCTCTAAAAGCTTTAGCTACAGCTTCACGGTCATCTTTGTGGAAAATAAATGATTGTTCACCCGAGCAAATGATACCATTGTCAAATGCACGACCTGTAATAATCTTGTCGGCAGCTTCATTGAAGTCGATGTAACGGTCCAAGATGACTTGCACATTACCTGCACCAACTCCAAATGAAGGCTTACCGGAAGAGTAAGCAGAGTGAACCATATTCATACCACCGGTAGCTACAACAACATCAGCTTGAGCCATCAGTTGTTGTGTCTTTTCGATACTCGGCTCGCGAATGATCTGAACCATTCCTTCCGGTACCTTAAATTCCTTGATAGCGTCAAGGATTAGATCAACGGCGTGGGCTGAACAACGCTTTGACTTTGGGTGTGGAGCGATGATTATCGCGTTACGTGTTTTCAAGGAAAAGATAATCTTGCTCATTGGTGTAACGACTGGATTTGTCATTGGCGTTATACCAGCAACCACGCCGATAGGTTTTGCTATTTTGATAAGTCCTGTACGCTCGTCAATATCGAGAACGCCCATAGACTTTTTGTCTCTTAGGTTGTACCAAACACCTTTTGATTTGCCTTTACACTTAGCCACTTTGTCTTCATATACACCCATCTCTGTTTCATCTACAGCTTCACGGGCCAGCATTTCTGCGTTATCGAAGATAGCTTTCGCTGCAGCACGGCATACCAAATCTGCTGCTTGTTGATCAAAACGTGCTTGGTAAAGCAATTGAGCCTCGCGGGCTTTTGCAATCATTTCACTGATTTCCATAATGTTGTTCTATTTGATTTTTAGTTAGTTATAACAATGATGTTGGTTAGAGTTTAGTTTGCTTTCTGCCTGACCGTGTCTACCTATAAGTGGCAGACACGGGTCAAAGCATCGAGTCTTTTCAAATCAATTTGAGGTTTTTAGTTTTGGTTTTTTCTGTCAGTATTTGACAACTTCATAATAGAATCAGTAAAGCGAACGATATATTGCTTCGATCTCATCAACTGTAAGATCGACATAATTGTTCTTTAGTAGTCTTTGCTGAGTCACCATGACACTTTCGGCGAAGCCTCTCACCTCCTCCTCTTTCATGCCATATTCACGAAGAGGTTTCTTCTGAATAAGCTTGCCAAGAAGTGCATCAAGACATTCATAAACATTATCTTCTGTACACTGCAAAGCATTGGCAATACGCTTATTGACTTCTTGTATAGACCCTTGGGGCTTCTTTGCAAGATATGCCTTAAACACAGTTGTAAAGAATTGATAGTTAGACTCTCCATGAGGCACATGATAATTGCCTCCAAGAGGATAAGATAGGGCATGCACTGCTCCAACACCGGCATTACCAAATGCAATACCCGCAATATTAGCAGCCATCAGCATATCTCCAAGTCTCTCATATCGGTATTCTTCACCATAGGTGGCAACACCCTTAAACACATCCAAGATTGTGTCCATCGCAGTGCAACTGCACATGCGGGTGTACATATTAGCCTTTGGAGAAACATAAGATTCAACAGCGTGGATCAATGCATCAATCGAACTTGCAGCCCAAAATCTGAAAGGCAGTCCCCTAAGAAATTCAGGAATAATCACAGCATCATCTGCAAGGATAGCATCATCTGCAAGCCCCATCTTGGTATGACGGCTCTTAATTTCAGCTATAGAGATATTGGTCACTTCGCTACCAGTACCTGAGGTAGTCGGGATGATCACAAGTTTCTTCTCTTTGATTAGTGGAATTTCGTGGTCAAAAGCCGGCAATACATTGTCACCAAGCCCCTTGAGGACGAACAGTTTGGAAATATCAATTACTGTACCTCCTCCTACCGCAATAACACGGTCAAATTCTGTACCTTTCGTGTCACGAAGGATGGCATTCATCATCTCATCATTCGGCTCTCCCAACCCATATTTCTCTTGCATAATAAACTTGCAGGGAAGGTTAAGTTTTTCCATAAAAGGCTTAAACAAAAAGTCATTCGTAATGACCAAATCGCGTTCGCCAAGCTTAAACTCTTGAGCGAAGTCGGCAAAGGAATCAAAACTGTGGATTACTGAGCCTAACTTGAATAGTTGCATTTCTAATTGTGGTTTAGTGGTTTTTTCATTCGGAAAGCTTTACTCTCCATCGTCATATAATGGATACAACTTTATTCATTTGGAAATCTTTTGGCAAATTCATTCAAAAGATCATTTCTAAAATCCGGGTGAGCAATTGCAATAAGGGCCTTGGCACGCTCGCGAAGAGTCTTGGCTCTCAAGTGAGCTATACCATACTCTGTAATGACATAGTCCACATCACAACGAGATGTAGTCACAGCACTACCCGGCTGAAGGAACGGTACTATTCTGGAGATTGTGCCCTTCTTGGCAGTTGAAGGCATAGCCATAATACTAATACCATTTTTTGCCATCGCAGCACCTCTGACATAGTCTACCTGTCCACCCGTTCCGCTAAATTGTTTCAATCCCATAGATTCACTTGACACCTGCCCCATAAGATCAACCTCAATACAGCTATTGATACTCACAATATTGTCCAATTGCATCACTGTAAGAGGATCATTGACCCAATCTACCGGAGCCAACTCAACATCGGGATTGTTGTCAACAAAATCATACAATGCCTTGGAACCCATAAGGAAGGTTGCAGTCAGCTTACCTTTGTGTATTTCCTTGGCTTTTCCGGTCACTACTCCCGACTTGACAAGCTCGATTACCCCATCGGAAAACATTTCTGTATGGATACCGAGATCTTTCTTTTCACCCAAAAAGCCCAAAACCGCATCGGGAATAGCTCCAATACCCAACTGAAGCGTTGCACCATCCTTAATGAGAGACGCCACATTCTTACCTATGGCTTTCTCCACATCTCCAATCTTTGGAAGAGGAATCTCGGGAAGTGCATAATCAGCTTCAACTATATAGTCCAATTTATCAACATGAATCAAATTGTCGCCTCCCACAAAAGGCATTTGCTTATTCATCTCTGCAATGACAATCTTGGCACATTCGGCGGCCGGTTTGGTGTAATCACACGAAAGGCCAAAACTGCAATATCCTTCTGAATTTGGCTCTGAGACCTGCACTATAGCAACATCTACGGGCAAAAGATTATTCCTAAACAAGGTGGGAATCTGATAGAAGAAGGCCGGGATAAAATCAGCACGGCCTTCTGCCACCGCTTGACGCGTATTGCCACCTACGAAAGATGCTACATGCTTAATATGCTTTTCCATTTCGGGGGCACAATAAGGTGCCGTTCCAAGACAAAGCATATGATAGACCTTGACATTGGAATATTGCTTATAATTGTCTGCCAATGCTTGAGAACAGATCTGTGCAACTCCTGCGGCATGAGACATGACTACGAAGCTGTCATTCGGAATATGCTTTACTGCTTCAAGAGCAGATACAATCTTTTGTTGATAAGAGGTGTTCATTGTTGATGAGATCTTTTGTTTAGTATCATCTTGGCTTGAGCTATCAGTTCGTCGCTTACCCCACTGTCCAAAACAACCCGAATATCGGATTTTGGGAAAGATGAAGCAAAGGCAGAAGCAACAAGTGTTTCCAATGTGTCTTGTGCCGCAGGGCAAAAGCGACACGAACCGACAAACTCAACAACCACGGCACCATCCTCACGTATCTCTTTGATATTTACGCCACCATTGTGTGATGCCATAGTAGGAGTCACATCGCGATCTAAAACCGCTTGCAATTCATTTCGAGTTGGAAAATGTGCCGAGGTTGTCATGTACTAAGTTATTCTTTATCTAATGATGTATCAATTCTTGCAATCACACGAGCAAGCTCTTTCTTAGCTTCGAGATTGCCCTGACGTGAAATCATAATACGCTGAGCCTGAGGAGAACCGGCACCATGCATAGACTCTGTACGATATCCTACTGCAGCAGTACCAAGAGTTATGTTCTCGATAAGGCGAAGGATACGCATTCTATTGACAGTGTCCTTGTTGGATGCACCCTTAAGGTATTTTCTTACAACCGGTCCAAGTTTAGGATCGCGCAAATCTTGCTCAGAAGGCATTGTAACCATCAAACCACCTGCAATATCTTCAGCCAAACGAGCAATCTCATAAGGCAAACGGGTGATATTCTGTTTACAAACATTAGCAAGAAGAAGGTCTATCAAATAGTTTCCTGATTCAGTCTTGGTTCCTTCAGAAGAGCAAGCAATACCACAAGCATAAAGTGTCTCATTCAGATGAATCATCTCGATAATCTTATCCTTGATATGAGATGCCTTCGGAACGCCATTGTACTCAGCTGCAAGAGCTGCTGCACCAATCAAGACGTCACCAACACCTACTTTACAGCCACCATAGCTTTGACGATGATAACCTGCAAAACGCTCTACCATCATGCCGGCATATTGATATTCCTTACACATAAAGATGCGTTCGTTAGGAATAAACACATTGTCAAAAACAACAAGTGCTTCGTGACCGCCAAACTCAGGATTACCAAGGTCAATCTCTGCATTAGGCTCCATTTTACGAGTATCACAGCTCTGACGACCATAAATCATAAAGATACCGGGAGCATCTCCGGGAACAGCAAATGATACTGCGTAGTCTTTGTCCGCCTCTTTCATTGCAATAGTAGGCATGATAAGGTGTTCATGAGAATTGACAGCACCTGTCTGGTGTGCTTTTGCTCCGCGAACTACGATACCATCAGGTCTTACTTCTACAATATGGAGGTAAAGATCCGGGTCGGGTTGTTGTGATGGAGACAAACCTCTGTCACCCTTAGGGTCAGTCATAGCTCCGTCAACAACCAGGTCCTTATCTTGAACAAACTTCATATATTCGACAAAACGCTTATGATACTCTGTACCAAGCGCCTTATCCATTTCGAATGTGGTTGAATAGATAGCGTTAAATGCGTCCATACCCACACAACGCTGGAAACAAGATGCTGTCTTCTGACCCATTAGGCGTTGCATCTTAACCTTATTCTTAAGGTCTTCTGTTGATTGATGGATATGACAGAAACGGTTTACTCTCTTACCGGTAAGGTTAGAGATTGCAGTCATTACTTCCTGATATTCAGGCTTTTGAGCAAGCTCATACGTCATTGCCACCGAGTTAAGTGACGGACGAATCATAGGATGATCAACGGGATTTTCTATTTTCTCTCCCATAAAATACACCTGTAGATTAAGCTTACGCATACTCTCAATGTACTCTTGACTTGTCATCATAATAGCATTGAATTTATTGGTTTATTACAAAGTGATTAGAGTTATCTAAAATTCAAACCTAAAACAATTTAACATTCAATGACAGCATAGTTCTTCAGCCCCAAATAAATGAATATTAACACTCATTTATTTAGGTAAATCAAACCCCATCAGGGTATGAAAACCCATCTAACACTCGTCTCCCAAGAATTTAGCCCACATCAAATGAGCCACACTCCGGACGACTACGCCGCATATAGACTTATACTTGTTAAAATAACATCACTCCCTTAACCCTACACCCCGAGTAGTTGAGAGCTGCTTGCTTTGGCAGGTTTTCTGACTTGTTCTCAGTACAGCGGCCTTCCCTCCTCCTTGACTACGACTTCGTGTAGTAACGAAATCTTGGAAGTGGCCGGTGAGAATGCTGTACCTATATAGTTTTGAACTTACAGCTGAGGGGACAGTTCCGGACTTTCACCGGATTCCCTATTATAACGCAACAAGGGGACTTGCTACGCTCACCAAAACATCACAAAGGTATGTATTCTTTTTTAAGAAACAAGCAAATCGCAATAAAAAGAGGATACTGCATAGATATACAACTATCATTATGAAAAGATTAACACTAATAAACGATACACTTTGATATACAAATAATCATATAAATACAAATAGAAAGGTCAAACGATACAACTTCAACACAAAAGAAACTTATAAATTATCTACTCTAAAGCACAAATGTCTTTACAGAATAAGGTTGTATCATGAATGCTATTTTGAGTCAAACTAAAGTTACAACTAATACTCACGACCATCTATATCTCTCAATTAGAGCCTTAAACAGTTCAAAGAGCCTCCACTTTATTGCAAATACTATTGGGACATTGTAACAAAACAAAAAATCAGATTTGGCTGACAATAACATTTTATCCCGGGATAAAGCCTCAAGGCCACATGGGTAGTGTTAGAAAACAATTAAATGACAGCCCCTCAATTCTGCTCCAACAACAGATCCGGGTTAATAGTATCTTCTCTTTGGCCACCCCGTTAGTCGATAACAATAAAAAAAGTCCAAAGATCGGTTAATCAATCTTTGGACTTAAAAACTATTTGGATCTAAAAGTTGTTTAGCTCAAAGTCTAAAATTGCTCCAAGCAATCAAAAAACTTCGATACCCAACTCTTATGTTCAATGTTCACTTCAAAATAATTCGCAAGCAACCTCTTTTTACTCTTCTGCGTTACGATTAGCTCTCTTACGCTCCAAGTCATCAAGGATAATCTTACGCATTCTCATATGATGAGGAGTTACCTCCACATATTCGTCTGCATTGATATATTCAAGGGCATCTTCCAAACTAAAGACTATTGGAGGAGCCAAGTTGATTTTATCATCAGATCCTGACGCACGCATATTAGTCAACTTCTTACTCTTACAAACATTCACAGCCAAGTCTTTTTCCTTGGTATGCTCTCCCACAACCTGGCCGGCATAGACCTCATCTTGTGGGCTTATAAAGAATCTACCTCTTGACTGAAGATTGTTAAGTGCATAAGCATAAGCCGTACCCGACTCCAATGCAATGATTGATCCATTGCTTCGTCTTTCCATCTCACCTTTCCATGGTTCATAACACAAGAATCTGTGAGACATTACGGCCTCCCCTGCAGATGCAGTCAGAACAGCACTATTAAGACCAATAATACCTCTTGAAGGAATCTTAAACTCAAGAAATACACGATCCTGCTTAGAATCCATCATGGTCATCTCACCCTTGCGTTTGGTCACAATATCGATGATACGGCTTGATGTTTCTTCCGGAAGATTGATTTCAAGTTCTTCTATTGGTTCACACTTTTTGCCATCAATCTCTTTGATAATTACCTGTGGCTGTCCAACCTGCAATTCGTATCCTTCACGACGCATTGTTTCAATCAACACGGAAAGGTGAAGAAGTCCACGACCAAAGACAAGCCAAGAGTCGGAAGAGTCTGTAGGTTCAACACGAAGAGCCAAATTCTTATCAAGCTCACGCATCAAACGTTCATAAATATGTCTTGAAGTTACATACTTACCATCTTTACCATAAAAGGGCGAGTTATTGATCGTGAAGAGCATACTCATGGTAGGCTCATCGATAGCAATGGATTTGAGAGCTTCCGGTGTATTGACATCGGCAATAGTCTCTCCAATCTCAAAATCCTCCAAGCCAATGATGGCACAAATATCACCTGATGAGACTTCAGATGTTTTGCTACGGCCTAAGCCTTCAAATACGTCAAGCTCTTTGATTCGTTGTTTTACCACAGAGCCATCACGCTTGCACAAAGCAATATCTTGCCCCTCTTTGATTGTTCCTCTGTGTACACGACCTACAGCAATACGTCCCACATAACTGGAGAAAACCAGCGATGTAATCAACATCTGACAAGGACCTTCCAGCTGCTGAGGAGCAGGTATATATTTGATGATAGCATCCAAAAGAGCCGTTATATCTTCTGTCGGATGGTTATAATCATCACTCATCCATCCTTGCTTAGCCGAACCATATACCGTCGGGAAGTCAAGTTGTTCTTCAGAAGCATCAAGCGAACACATCAAGTCAAAAACCATATCCTGTACTTCTGACGGACGACAATTGGGCTTATCAACCTTATTAATGACAACAATTGGTTTGAGCCCCATCTCAATAGCCTTATGAAGCACAAAGCGTGTCTGAGGCATAGGACCTTCAAAAGCATCGACAAGAAGCAAGCAACCATCTGCCATATTAAGCACACGCTCTACCTCTCCTCCAAAGTCAGAGTGACCCGGAGTGTCAATGATATTGATCTTAACTCCCTTATAGTTAATACTGACATTCTTTGACAAAATCGTAATACCACGCTCCCTCTCAAGGTCGTTGTTGTCCAAAAATGTACTTACTTCGGCCGCCTTATCATCTCTGAATAGCTTACCGGCCAAAAGCATCTTATCCACCAAGGTCGTTTTTCCGTGGTCCACGTGAGCGATGATGGCAATGTTTCTTATATCCTGCATCTTTATTTATTAGCCTTTAAAATCATTCCGTTTTTCTTAAATTCTGTAGCGACATTATCCAATACTCCATTCACGAAAGAATAGCTTTTTGAAGTTGAAAACATCTTTGACAATTCGATGTATTCATTGATTGTAATCCTGACGGGAATATCCGGCATCTCAAAAAATTCACAAAGAGCCATCTGCATCAGAATCATATCGATATCTGCTACCCTCTCAGAGTCCCAATTGTTGAGATACTTATCCAATATCTCGCGGTAGTGACAGCTACCCTCGATTGTCTTAGAAAGAAGATTCACTGCAAACATCTCGTCCTCGTCATCTTTGTACATAGGACTGACAATCTCCTCAACGGGGGTTGTCTTCTTTACCTGTTTAATCGTCTTCAAGACAAAATCTTTGACAATCTCCACAGGTGAGGTCTCAGCCCTTACAGACTGATAAAGGTCCGGATTCTTCTTAAGCTCTTCAACTTCATCTTCTACTCGTTCGATATCGGGAAGCTCTTCTGATTCAAATTTCTCGATTAGGAAAAGCGAATTGTCCCAATAAAGCGATTCAAGCTCCAAGAAGTCGGCAAGATCTTCATCCACAAAGATGATATGTTTAAATACATCTAACCAAAACTTACAATCGGCTCTCAGGCTGTCGATATCAGCCAAATAAGCCTCATAAATATTTGATTGAAGGATTTTTGTGAGCAAACGACTGAGCATGGCATCATCACTTCTCCAGTTATGCATAGCCTCAGCCTCATAATCATTTAAGATTGTATTTTGCCTAAGAAGCTTAGCCAAAGCATTGTTTGCCAATTTCATGTTGGGATTTTTCTCATCTTCGGTGGGCATGTGTTTTTGTTGTTTTGCCCTTAGAACGTCCGAATGGAATTCAGTCAAATCAGGGATTAAGCCTAAAAAGTGAAGATAGAGGTCGTACGTTTCCCTAAGACTATTCTCCAATTCCTTCAATGTAACATCGATGGTTGTCTTCTCGCGCTTAAAATGTGAATAAGCTACTTGTAGAGCACGAGTTCGTATAACTGTTCTGTTAATCATTGCTTGCAGTAAATAATTCAGTCCCTTTTTTCGTTAGACAATATTGTCCTATTCTTAAAGCGACTTGAGGACAAAGGTAATTCAAAAAGAGGAAATATGAATTATAACACCATTCTTGAGCTAAGATTTTAATTGTCACACCACAACCCATACATATCTATACAACTGTTATACAAAGATATACGGTGAAACTATTCGAATCAAATAATACTAAAAAGCCATATAAATCTGGCAGGAAAGAAGATATAACAAAGGTAACAACTGCACTCTTCCATGATGATTGAAACACTCAATGTTTTTAGAGATCTCTGCCCAACTCGTGCATACCTTCCAAAACATAAGGTCTATGAATATCTTGCGGTTTTCTCAATTCATCATTCCAATAAAGCAGATCAATATCGATAGCCACCTTTGTTTTGGTCTTTGGATATCGCCTCCTACCACAAGTCTGCTCAATCTCTTTGATAATAAGCCTAACCTCCTCCTCGGTAAGTTGAGAAGTAATCTCAGCAACGCAATTTACAAAGTCAGGACAACCTTTTGGACTATCTATAGCCGAATTAACCTTGGGTGTCGAAGAAATGATCTCCTCAAATGATGCCCTCAATCTCTTTAGAGCCATAGGTATATACCTCGAAGCATAATAATTACTTCCGACACTGACGATAAAACTATTCTTCATCACAGATCTTATGTTGAATTCTGACAGACTCTTCATGAATCTGAGCAAACAGCTTATGTATAAATTTATCATCCAGACCCAGATTGCAAGCCTTCTGCTTAAGTTCTTGTTGCATAATCTGATAGCGATTGGTCTGCAAAACAGAGAGATTGTTGTCTCGCTTATAATACCCTATTTGCTCGGCTATCCTCATACGCTTAGACAAAAGCCCCAAAATATTCTCATCAAGCTGATCCAGTTCGGTTCGCCAAGCATCAAGAGGTGGCATAGGACAAGTTGCCAAACGAGACAGTTTAAGTTTGCTGGTAACCTTAAGCAACTCTTCGGGAGTCATTTGCTGTGCCGCATCACTCCAAGCATCATCCGGATTGCAATGCGATTCGACAATCAAACCGGCATAATGCATATCAAGCGATTGACGACAAACTTCAGGCACAAGAGCTCTTTTGCCGGTGATATGGCTTGGATCACCCAACATCGGAAGGGTTGGATAGCGTCTCATAAGTTCAATGGGAATTTGCCAGTGGGGCGGATTGCGATAAAGGCTGTCTGCATAAGTGCTAAACCCTCTATGGATAGCACCAATACGTTTGACTCCCGCAGAAGAAAGACGTTCGATAGACCCGGCCCACAAATCGATATCCGGATTGATGGGATTCTTGACCAAAACAACCGGTTGACAATCGTACTTTGCAATCGTATGTGCAATATCCTCAACCAAAAAGGGGTTGGAAGTTGTGCGCGCCCCAATCCACAAAATATCAATTCCGGCCTCTATACTCTCAGCTACATGGAGCCCATTGGCAACCTCAGTAGCCGTAAGCATGCCATACTCCTCTTTGACACGATTAAGCCAGGGAAGGCCCATTGCACCAACCCCTTCAAAACAGCCCGGTCTTGTACGGGGCTTCCACAAAGAGGCTCTAAAAATCTTAACTCCTCCCTCGTGCAACTCCTTGGCAGTTTTCAACACCTGATCTTCAGTCTCGGCACTGCAAGGTCCGGCAATCAAAATATAATTACCGGGAGAGTAAAGAGGCAAATCCAACGATTCGAAACGGACATCCATATCACATCAATTTGTCTAATATTCGAGCAAAATCAGCTACCTGTTCTTTCCTCGAAAAAAGTTTTTTCGTCTCCAAAGGTAAGCTTATCTCTGTATATCCTTTGTCACTCCATTCCTTATAACGAGCCAAGACAAAGCCTACCACATCATCTACACAGCGAGCGGCACACCCAAGGTTATACTTCTGTATCAAAGACTCTACTACAGACTCGTCACTTCGTACAAGAAGGACCGGCTTTTCGACTGCCAACGCCTCAAAGATCTTGGTCGACACCATTCCATGAGGCCCTTCGGAAGTTTCTCGGTTGGAAAGTTGGAGCAATATATCTGCATCACAAATGATCTTTGCCATCTGCTCCCTTGGCACCATAGCATAGAAATGGCAAAACCGTTCGAGATGATACTTTTTGATCAAAGGCTCAAGCAACTCTTTTGAATGCTGATCAGTATACCAATCCACATCAATCAATCCCTCTTTGAGAAGCCGAGCCAAACAATCACTGCGCAGAGCCTCAAACAGCAATGTAGGATCCCTCATCTCAAGACTCAAAAGACGACCGGTATAGACGATCTTAAATCGCTTATGACTATTATGACACACCTCAAAAATCTGCGGATCATACCCATTATATATAAGGTGTACATTCGGATTGATTTTAGACAACACCTTACAATGCCAAGAAGATACCGTTATCACAGCACAAGCCTGACTAATGGAGGCATTGCGAGCCTTCAAAATCTTATGCTTAATCCACTTCTCAACAAACTTAAACCTGATACCGCCCAAAATAAGTTTCTTTGGCAAGAAGTCACCCTCCGTATATTGTTCGACAATATCCCGACAGTCGGCAATCCACGGAATACCCCATCTCTTAGCCAAATGAAAAGCTGTACGAAAAGGAAATTTGCGATATGCAAAACAAAGAATGGCATCAAACCTCGGAAGAGACAACGAAAGAATCTCTTGCTCCAAATGCTTCTCGCGACTCTCAGAAAGCAATTCACCCAAAAAGGATAACAGATGTCTCAACTTACCGGCTTCAGCATCAGACTTAAGCAACCTATACACCGGGCAAGGATCTTTGGTCAAGCTGTCCGTAGCTGTATGTGTATAGTTAGCTTCTCTTGTGCAAATGGTAATCACCGTGGGCTGCCATCCATACAAAGGGAGGTATTTGGCGACAGCCTCTATCCTGGGAGCAAAAGTTGGAGGAAAAGCATCCGATATAATCAAGAGATTTTTCATGACATCTTTGGTTAATTAGCCTCTCCCCTTCCCTGCATATCCACAGCAGTAAGATACCTCAGCAACACTCTGTACAATCTGCACAACCATGGATGCAAAGCCTTCGAAAGAGAGACATTGTGCCACAAGATATTCAACTCCCCATGATACTGAGCTGTCGAACGCACAAGAAGTTTGGCCTTCTTTTCGGCCTCCTCTTCCGAAAGATTCATATACTTCGTAAAGGTACAATCCATCATCATCAAAGGATGAAGCACAAGATCAGTCAACACACGAGTAGAAGGCCTGATAAACCTTACCGGTCGACAGGTACCCAATCTAAAACCAACAACATCGGCATACCCCATCGTATAGTCATGACGAATGCCACTATTGATAAGAGATATCATATCTTCAGGCTCACGTGCGGCAAGATAATGATGCCTCGACAAGTCCGTAATACAATTGACGGATCGCTGAAGTTTAATCTTCTCCTGCTTAATACGTTCGGGCCTGAGTGAAGAGGAATAAGAGCAATGCAACCCAATTTTGACTTCACGCTTCTCGACCATATCCATAAGTGGCTTATAGCGAAGACTATTGAGCTTATACTGTGGCATATCCAACTTATGAGTACCATTGGACTTGAAGAAAAAGATGGTATCACATCTGCTTATTCCAAGCTGTTCGCGACAAAGTTTATTCCATTCGAGAAATTTGTCGAACGTATAATACTTATCATGTTTTGGATCCGAATAGGCCAAACGAAAAGCTTCGAAGGGAGATTTTCTCTCCTTGACAATAGCCCTCAAGAAACTCCTAAATCCACGATATGCAAAAGGTTCATCAATATCATGCGTCAAATTGACATGGGAGAAATATCGAGGAGGCTCCTTAACATCAATTCCACACTGACGCATATAACGACGCAAAATCACACCATACTCATCCACGATGGGATGTTCGATAAAACCGGCTTTATAAGGAAGAGACTCCTTCCCCGGGAAGCGCCCATGCACATCCCTTATACTGCGCCTGAAAATCTCCTCATAGCGACTTAAGACAAAAAAGGATGATGCCACAAGATCGGCCTCTATGATAAGAGGACCCTCATCTGACTGATAGACCGACGGAGAGCCAAAAAGGAGCGGCACACCCTCAAACTCCGACAAAGGGAGTTCGGGATAAGAGGCAGGTGTACCATACACCCCCAGTTTGAAGAAAGGGGATGGCAAGATAACAATCTTATACCCCTTCATTCGTTCCGGATCGGAAGTATAGCCAACGAGATTTTCCAGATCGTCCGGAGCCACATCCTCATTGACCATAAAACGAATGATATAATTGACTACTTCTGCATTCATACAAAACTTTGCCTTAAATTAAACTACAAAGTAAGCTATTAAAACACAATTATGCCTCCTAAGAAGTTATCCGAATGAAATTCGTAATTATCTGTAAATGATTTGTGAATTATTCTATGCTACATTTTGATGCCTATATCAAGCTATTTGCAAAAGAAGAGGCCTCTAAATAGCAAAAAGGTATCCAATCAGGCTGAAAAAACTTCCATCACAAAAATCACATCAGGTCATCCAAAAGAAAACTTTGAAGGTCACTTGCAAGCCACTTATAAGATATCAACTACTTGACAATGACCCCCACAGGACAATGATCGCTATGAACAGCCTCATTGAGAATAAAAGCAGACTCCAAACGATCTTGCATATTGTCAGTCAGCATACAGTAGTCGATACGCCAGCCTTTGTTGTTTTTGCGAGCACTAAATCGATAGCTCCACCAAGAATATTTTTGCTCTTCAGGATGAAGCAACCTAAATGAGTCGATATAGCCATCGCTCAGAAAACGAGTCATCCATTCACGTTCTTCGGGGAGGAAACCACTATTTTTGGCATTACGCACCGGATCATGAATATCAATAGGCTCATGGCAGATATTATAATCCCCACACAAAATCAATTGAGGTCGTTCCTTACGTAAGGTATTGCAATACTCCTGAAAATCCTCCAGCCACTGCATCTTAAAATCTTGACGCACATCACCACTTGTACCGGAAGGATGGTAGATAGAGCAGATAGACAAATCACCAAAATCGGCACGAATAAAACGTCCCTCATCATCATAAGCATCAATACCCATACCCTTGATGACAGCATCCGGCTCCACCTTTGAGATAATAGCTACCCCGCTATACCCCTTTTTCTTGGCAGAAAACAGATAACAATAAGGATATCCTGCATCAACAAAATCCGCAGGCTCAAACTGATCCTCTTGCATTTTGGTCTCCTGAAGACAAAGCACATCAGGATTTTCTGACCTAAGCCAGGTTATAAAATCTTTCTTAAGGGCTGCCCTCAGCCCATTGACATTATATGTGATAACTTTCATAATGATTTTAACTTAAATGAAATCAATTAATTACAAATGAAACAGCATTAATAATAGCAACAAAAATGCGACTATATATAAGAGACAATATAGCTTTCATGAATCAAATATAAGCATTTGAGATTTAAAGGAAACAGCTAATCTTCCCAAAGATGTTGATAAAAAGAGATTACACTTATGAAGTTGGTTTCAACTGTTTTTGGCATCTAACAAAGATGAATAGCTGCTATGACCATTTCCTCAAAAATAGAAGTTGAAAAACATCAGCAGAAAAGTGTTCAAATGTTGCAAGTATATATTTATGTTTGCAATACAGGTATCGCCCAAGAGCTTTCAACTCCATTAAAAAAGGCTTGGCGTTCAGCGTCTTTATTTCAAAGCAGATAAATAGGCAAAGAGAAAGATCCATTTGCAGCTCTCCTGCAACCTCACGAGGTGGAAAAGCACTGCTGTTTGAGAGATACATGCACTGGAACAGCTACGGCAATGCAAAATCCTTTGAAGAATAGTTTTCTAACTATTGAATGACTACCTCTATATCGATAAAATACTGCACAACTTGCAAGCAAAACAAAAATGCCCCCTACATCGTGGTAGAAGGCATTTTTGCGAGTATCAATAAAATCCGCAAGTAATATACTTGATGGATTAGATCCAAACTTATTTTATTTCATATATTCCAAAAGCTGTTGCTTCTTATTTTGCATCCTCCTTGGTATGATCTTCATTATCCTCGTCTAACCTCTTTATCTCATCCTGCTTACGCAAAAGTGGAAGCGCAATCGAAAGAATCATAACGGCCAGCAAGATCCAAAAAGCAACCTTAGCAACCAATTCAGTTGTCTTGACCGACTTAGGATGAAAATCAAGTGCTATTGTATGCTCTCCGGCAGGAACAATCAAAGCTCTAAGCACATAATCAACACGCAAGATATCTGCCGGCTTACCATCTATGGTGGCAGTCCATCCATGAGGGTAATAAATCTCGCTTAGCACTGCAAGCCCCGGCTCTTTGGATAAACTCTTATACTCCAAATGGTTGGGGGCATATTTCATAAGACTAATTGTAGCAGTCGTATCAGTCATAAGCTTAAGGGAAGAGAGTTCGTTAGAAACAAAGCGCTTATCTACAACAGCCGTCTCTCTAAGATGGGTACTATCCAAAGCCTGCATCTCTTCATTGGCATTATTGACAACCTTAATATCCTTGACAAACCATGCCGGACCAAATGCACCCGGATTGGGGACAACCTGCTGAGACTTACCATCATGAGAAGGAACAATAAAATATTTCGTATTGAGCATGTCAAGAACCTGCATATTACGACGAGCCAGTTGGAAGCTGATTAAATCTTGATATCTCTGCAACTTAGCAGGATGATATCCCCCAATATTGTTGTGCCACCTTGATGTGGTAGATTCATTGAAGGCATCGACAGTCATGTTGAAGACACGATAGCCGGGAGTCTTGTCCTTAAGAATAAGTTTATCTGCCTCTGTCTGCGGAGCTGCCTTGCTACTAACACTCAGTGGTTCTTCAAACTTTTCGTCGTTGAGATAGCGTTTATCTACCGTATAAAGGTCAATCAAAGAAATGGCTCCAACCAATACGACAGTCCAAAGTGGTTTAAGTTTATTGATGCTGTAGAGATAAAGAGGCACGATTGAAAGCAAAATCACAACCAAACTTCTCAAAACATCAGCCCTGAATACAGAGACCCTCAACGCTGTAAGATCATTGACAATCATACTTATCAGCTGACCATTGCCCGACATGGCCTGATTAAACATCTCTTGCTCTTGAGTAGAGACAAAGTTGAAGAATACAGTCGGCAATATATAAAACAGAATGCCGGCACCGAAGGTAAGACCAAGAGCCACCCCCCAGGACCGGACATCTTTCAAAGACTCCTTGGGATGCTTCATAAATTCGACAAGTCCCAATACAGCAAGAGCAGGAATGGTAAATTCGGCAATCACCAAAATACTCGATACAGTCCTAAACTTATTGTACATGGGGAAGTAATCGATAAACCAAGAAGTAAGAGACATAAAGTTGTGTCCCCAAGAGAGAAGTACGGACAAGATTGTGGCAGCCAAAAGAGCCCACTTGACCGGACCTTTGACACGGATACAACCAAAGATAAAGAGAGCCAAAACAAAGGCACCCACATAGACAGGACCGGCAGTAAAAGGCTGATCGCCCCAATATTGATTCATACCGGCAAGGATCTGTTGGCTCTGTGGATCAGATGTGATATCCGAAACTTTCTCCATCAGCTCCGGGCTCATGCCCACATAGCCACTGGCTCCACCCTTAAGATTAGGCACAAGTAAGGTCCAAGTCTCACCAATACCATAGCTCCACTGAGTAATATATTCTTTGTCCAATCCAGACTTGTTGGCATCAGCAGAACTTTCGGAAGCTCCCTCGGGCTTGATTGTCAGTTCGCTTCCCCCACGAATCGTCTCCTTAGAATATTCATAGGTATGATACAAATTGGACAAGTTGATTGCCACACCCAATACACCGGCCAAGACAAGACCGATTGTAGACTTGAGGTAAGCCCCCAACTGATGCTGACGAATAGCCTGTACAAAAAATGAGATCGCAATGGCAACCATTACAAACAGGAAATAATAGCTCATCTGCACATGGTTGGCCATAATCTGAAGAGCCGTAAACAAAGCCGTCACGACAAAACCCTTCAAATATTTGCCTCTATAAAGCCAGATCATACCCCCGATGGTGGGAGGAATAAAGCAAAGAGCTGTCAACTTCCATATATGACCTGCCACAATCAATATGACGAAGTAAGAGGAGAAGGTCCAAAAAAGTGCGCCCAAGACAGCTACAATCACATCCTGCTTAAGAGATCGCATAAAGATGAAAAAGCCAACCATCATTGCAAACAACAGCCAGGCATAATTACCCATAATGTTTAAAGGAGCACGAAGAGTACCGACATTTTGAATCTCCTGCAAAGCCTTAGTAGAAGGATAAGAGGGAGAAATCTGATACATAGGCATTCCACCAAACAAACTATTGGTCCAGTAAGAATGCTCACCCGTAGCAGACTCATAATCACGAACATCCTGAGCAGTACCCGAAGCACCCTCTACATCATTACGAAATAGCTCCCTACCCTCAAAGGTGGCAGGATAAAAGTAAGCCAACGAAACGATGGCAAAAAATAAAATAGCAAGCACTGTAGGCCATGATTTTCTCCAGCAGTCCTTTACAATCTGTTTATCCATATCTGTATTTTCTATTATTTCTACCTTGTAAGAAACGAACTTGATTTAGAAACTGTTGCCCGATTACATCATTCTTTAATCTTAAAAAAGAATCAAACAATGCGCGTAGCTTCCATCACAACTCGTCATTATCTCCCTGACAACCCGCAAACAACTCCTAAGTCATGAATGCAAAAATACATAATAAACACATTTATATCGTAAAACATCAAGCCGGACATTGTTTATCACAGATGGCAGCACCCGGCATATCAAAGCCACCACAGCTGCTCATAAATTTGTGACCATAGCACTTGATGCATCATTCTCTCCCTATATCTTCAATCTGACAATAGCTTTCTGCAACATAGACCACTTCATAAGAAAGTATAGAACGACCACCTTTCCGATTTCAAAATATCACTACCTTAGCAGAAAATTTGTATGCAACAATGAAAGATAAAGGAGTAACAGACAAAGCTTTGCAAGATAAAATTGACAATCTTCAGAAACACATCAAAGTACTAAACAAAGAGACTGAGACCACAAAAGACCTTGTCAAAGTCATATCCGAAAAGATAGAAAAGGCATATACTGCCATCGATGAGTTAGAAAGCATACTAAAGAAAGAGAAGTTAGAGCCGGACAAAAAGAAAGCTTTTAGCTCAGCCCTACTTGAAGCAAGAGACCACCTCGAAAGAGGGTACGAATTTACCGAATGCGCGATGGACGACCTCAACGACAGCTGTACCATGCTCAAAGAGACCGGCAAGTCGGTAAAGAAAATATCAAACGCATAAAACCAAGCAACCCATTTAGTCTGTTTTTGATAACACCTTACCCTATTTGAGGCTCAAGAGATGTCTATAAGAACTGTTTTGAAATACGCTCGATCGAGCTATCATCATATAGTCTGCCATATCCAACGGGTCAGACCTCAATCAGAGCAAAACGACTTTACAATTGCAGCCTCTTTCTACCAAAGTAGCCCAAGCTACCCTATCACCCCTATTTTACAATGAATCCAATCAAGTACAACATTGATCAAAAAATGCCCCTTAAGGCCCTCCTTGTGTACGGCCTCGAATGGTTTTTAATCATCATACCTACACTTATCATTCTTGCCATATTAGTAGGTGGCATACATTACGACACCACAGCACAAAAGATTTTCTACGCTCAAAAGTTGTTTGCTCTCGCAGGCATAGCTCTATTGGCTCAAGTATTTTGGGGACATAGACTACCGATAGTCATCGGACCTGCCGCAGTACTGCTGATAGGCATTCTTACGGCAAATCATCAAGGGATAGATGCCATATACACAGCGATCATTTTGGGAGGAGCTTTGCTGACAATCCTATCATATACCAACCTGTTGTACAAGTTTACAAAGCTCTTTACTCATCGAATCATAACCGTCATACTCGCCCTAATAGCGCTTACTCTGACACCTACCATTATACAGCTCGTATTCGGAAATCAAATCAATCCACTACACCTTTTTATACTTTCAATAGCCCTATTCACAGCAATGGTCATCCTAAACAAAGTATTCAGAGGGATATGGAAATCTACGACCGTACTATGGGGACTGCTCGTCGGAAGCATTGTATATAGAATATGCTTTCCCGGACAACCATCCATGCAAATGGTATCATATAGCCAAATCCCATGGCAAGAGATGTTTATACCGGGATTTAAGCTAAACATAGGTGTCCTATTTGCATTCTTCTTTTGCTACATAGCACTGTTTATCAACGAAATAGGATCCATACAAGCAGTCGAACAAGCTCTCGAAGCCGACAACCCCGACAAAAGAACAAAAGATGGACTGAGAATGACCGGACTATCAAATATCTTATGCGGACTATTCGGGACAATAGGATTTGTAGACTTCTCAATAAGTCCGGGAATAATTATGAATACGGGATGCGCATCAAGATATACACTCATTCCGGCTGCCTTAGGACTCATTGTGTGTGCCATATTCCCCAACCTAATCGTTATGATATGCGATATACCACTACCGGTGATGGGTATTGTGTTGCTATTTATCATGGTATCGCAACTGGCATCTTCATTCAAAATGATGACACTACCCAATGTCGTAAGAGACTTTACAGACTGTACCACAATAGCACTCCCTCTGATGTTGGCTCTATTTATCTCTTTCTTGCCACAGAATGTAATCAATGAAATACCGGAAGTGCTTAGACCTATTGTATCAAATGGGTTTGTGGTGGGAGTTGTGGGAGTGTTGGCCATGGAACACCTAATAAACCGAAAATAATGTGCATATTGCTGCGTTGTCTGCAGTATTCAAGTTCGGTCACATACAAAGGTATGCTCCCTGTACTGTGAAACTTGGACGCCTGGCACTATACACATGCTTTTCGGTTTATCATTGACACAACTCTAAGCAGAAAACTCTTTGATTGGAGCTAAAATGGGTTAATTAGACAGACTAAAATGACTAGTCCTAAATAACCGTTACAGTTATTGGACAAAAATAAACTATTTCTCAAACAGATTATCAAGGCCGGCCTTGATAATCTGTTTCTTTTTGTAGGTTTTAATCTTAACGCGATTTTGATGATGCATGTACTCAGGGGTATTATATCCACAAGAGAAATGAGGCCTAAGCCTGTTGTATTTACAAATCGCATCCTTCACGGCCTGTTTCATATGCTGCGAAGGAAGATTGAGCTCTTCAAGCAGGAATTCCTGCTTGAGTATTCCGTTTACCCGTTCGGCCACAGCATTTGCGTACGGATCGTAAGATTCCGTCATACTGGGAGTTATTCTATATCGTTTCAATAATTTTTGATACGCATTGGAACAATACTGTATTCCCCGGTCTGAATGATGTATCAGTGGCACATCTTTATACAGCCTGTTGCGATTGGCCATTTTTAGTGCGTTCAGGGGACCTTGGGTTTCTAATGAATCGGAGAGATCGTATCCCATAATCTTTTTTGAATAGGCATCCGTGATCAGAGAGAGGTACATATGGCCGTTCCTATTGCCTATATAAGTGATATCGGACACCCATACCTCTTCCGGACGTGACACCACCATATTTTCAATCAGATTCTTGTGCTTTCGGAACCGATGATACGAGTTCGTCGTCCTATGGTACGAACGTGCGGGTTGTATAAGAAGGTGGTTGGCCCGAAGTATGGCAAAAAGCCTGTCCCGACCAACTTTTTTCTCCCTCAATGGCAAATGGAGCATATGATAGAGCTTGCGGGTGCCTATGCGGGGCATCTCCAAACGGACCTCCCGCACCATTTCTACCACCTCGGTGGCTCTTTCCCGGCTTTTGGATATGCTCCACTGCTGACGATAATACTTTTGTCTGCTTACCCCGAGCAGTCTGCAGACTCCGCTGATACTTACGGATTTTTCTTCTTTATATTGGGTGACTGTTCGGGACAGGAGTTTTTTCTGATATCGATATCATACTCCTTTTCTGCAATATCTATCATCATATCGAAAAACTCTGCTTTCATGTCTTTCTGCTCGAGTTCTTTTTCCAATCGGGCGTTCCTGCGTTCAAGCAGCCTTACCTTCTGCCGTAATTCCAGAAGTTCTTGATCCTTACTCTTTTCCATTGGCCTGAGTGTTTTGTTTGAGATGTCGAAGTTCCCATATTTCTCTATCCACCGCTTAACGGTTTGGTTTCCCTGTATTCCGTATTTGCGCTGAAGATAGCATAAACTTGCTTTACCGCTTTCATACTCTTGCACTACCGATAATTTAAAGGACATGCTGTAATCCTTTTGGGTACGCTTAACATACTTGTTTTCTGCCTTTTCCATTCGTTACTCTTTTTAGGTGTAACGCTATTGTAGGACTAGACAAAAGACATAAAAAGAGGGGCTTTGACATTTTCAATCAACAACCCCTCATTTTCTCAAGAACACTACGATGATTTCCTAATAGGACAAGTATAATAGTCTATTATTGTACATATACCTTCTGTATTTTATCTCCTATTTGTACAACATACGCCCCCTTTGTAGGCAATGGTATGGAAATTTCAGATAAAGCAGTTTGAGTTTGTGTAATTAGACATCCTTCCATACTCCATAGGATAATATTTTTTCTCTCTATATCACCCTTGATATGTAAGATTTGTCCCTCTACTGCAATCGTAAATGGGATAGGATCCACTTGATTGGAAGAGAGTATAGTCTTATCTATTTTAACATCATCTATACGATAAATCGTTGCTTTTGTTTTTTCCTCTCCAATGTATTCAAAAGCCAAGAATCTCACCCCTCTTTCCGGAAGACTATCGATAGGATATTGTATAGTTTTCCAGTCTCCATCAACTGATTGAGTAATATCCAGAAGAGGTGTTATGACACCCTCTTTAGTTAGATCTACAAGACTTAGAGTAGCCCCACTCTCTTTCACCGTTGCCAGTTTAAAGAAAAGGCTCTTACCTTGGGCTAAAACATCACTATCGAAGTCAATCGCAGGTAATACAAGGAGTGCGTGCACCTTTCCTTTGGTATCTCCTAAAGCGTCAATTGCAGGATAGCGATTAGCATTAATTCCTCCCGTAGTACGCATCATCCATTTACGAGTTCCCTCTACAGCTATATTTTTCCATCCCGCTGGTATCAGAGCCTTAGCATCAAAAGTTTCATTTAATTCAACAATGGGATGGGTATCATCTAAATTGTATGGATTACCTGGATCTTGAACAATAGCTTTAATAGGAATATAAAGAATATTTGTATCATTATACTCTACTCTCAAATAGGCTTCATAAGTTCCTATCTTTTCTGTATCCAACATAACAGTAGCTCGAGACATTTTCTCATCGCCCTCTACATCTACGGAGAAAATACCCAAGTGCTTTGACACAACCTTGATTTTGGGCATTTTACTCAGATGTTCTCCATAAATAAAGCAAACTTTATCCGACACTTCCTCGTTTACATTTACTCGTCCAAAGTCAAATGCTTCCGATGAGGCTGCATAGATACTGTCCCAAAAAAGTGTGTAAGACCCAAGACTATTATCTTTGAAATTACAAACTAAAAAACGATAAAAAGCATGAACCTTACACAAGTACAAATTAAAGAAATTATTTCGAATTGTCTGTCA